>NZ_JBFTNF010000046.1:0-56831 GCF_056397345.1 Cupriavidus sp. 05N38 | reverse complement strand
CTCTGGCATTGGCTGTACTTCTTGCCGTTGCACAGGCAGTCGGAGCTGGGCGTTGACGGCCATGCCAAGCGAGGCGGCTTCCTGCCGCCGGTGCCGCTGCCGCGACGCATGTGGGCTGGCGGGCGGTTGCGGTTTCATCAGCCCCTGCGCGTAGGTGAGACGGTATCGAAGAAGTCCACCATTCTGGACGTGAATGCCAAAACAGGGCGGACGGGGTCGCTGGCCTTCGTTACCGTGGAGCACCAGTATTCCGGGGCGCAGGGTCTTGCGGTGACCGAAGAGCATGACATCGTCTACAGGGAAGAAGCCTCGCCAAATGCGACGGGTCCGGAGCCGGTTGCTGCGCGTACCGACGAAGACTGGTCTCGCGAAGTGGTGCCAGACCCAGTGCTGCTGTTCCGATTCTCCGCCCTGACCTTCAACGGTCACAGAATTCACTATGACCACCCGTATGTGACTGCTGTCGAGCACTATCCTGACCTCATTGTGCACGGCCCGTTGTTAGCCGTGCTGCTCCTTGACCTGGTGCGCAGGAACTTGCCTGACGCCACGGTCAGCAGTTTCTCCTTCAAGGGAGTTCGCCCCACCTTCGTGCCCCAGCGTTTTTACGTCTGCGGGAAGCGAAGCGTGGACGGGAAGTCTGTTGAACTGTGGATTCGCCAGGATGGCGGTGCCCTTGCGATGACTGCTACTGCCGAACTTGGCTAAACGAACTTACAGGGAGACTGTCGTGCTGAACAAAGTCGATGAACATCAAGAAATCCGCGAAGCTATCCGCGATTTGTGTGGTCAGTTCTCTTCGGAGTACTTCCGCAAGATTGACGAAGTCCGGGGTTATCCGGAAGAGTTCGTCAATGCACTGACGACCGCCGGCTGGCTAGCTGCTCTGATTCCCGAGGAGTACGGCGGGTCGGGTCTCGGCCTGACGCAAGCGTCGGTCATCATGGAAGAAATCAACCGCGCCGGGGGCAACTCCGGCGCGTGCCACGGGCAGATGTACAACATGGGTACGCTCCTGCGCCATGGCTCGGCAGCGCAAAAGAAGGAATACCTTCCGAAGATTGCGAGCGGAGCATTGCGCCTGCAATCGATGGCCGTTACGGAGCCGACGACCGGCACCGATACGACAAAAATCAAGACTACAGCGGTGCGTAAAGGCGACAAGTATGTCGTGAACGGGCAGAAGGTCTGGATTTCGCGTGTCCAGCACTCCGACCTCATGATTCTGCTGGCGCGGACCACCCCGTTGGCGGAATGCAAGAAGAAGTCAGAAGGGATGTCCATCTTCCTCGTGGACCTGCGCGAAGCCATTGGGAACGGCATGACGGTCCAGCCCATTATCAACATGGTCAACCATGAGACCAATGAGCTCTTCTTCGACAATCTGGAGATTCCGGCGGAGAACCTCATCGGCGAAGAGGGCAAGGGGTTCAAGTACATCCTGGATGGTCTGAACGCCGAACGTACGCTGATTGCAGCTGAGTGCATCGGTGACGGCTACTGGTTCATCGACAAGGTGA
The DNA here is from genome assembly GCF_056397345.1 of Cupriavidus sp. 05N38. Classification (NCBI taxonomy): domain Bacteria; kingdom Pseudomonadati; phylum Pseudomonadota; class Betaproteobacteria; order Burkholderiales; family Burkholderiaceae; genus Cupriavidus; species Cupriavidus sp. 05N38. The sequence goes on along the minus strand of NZ_JBFTNF010000046.1, from coordinate 55,311 downwards.
CCAAGTACGTCAACGAGCGCGTGGTGTTCGGTCGCCCCATCGGCCAGAATCAAGGCGTCCAGTTCCCCATCGCCAAGGCATTCGTCAATGTGGAGGCGGCAAGTCTCATGCGCTTCAAGGCTGCCAGGCTGTTCGACGAGCATCAGCCCTGCGGCGCGGAAGCTAACATGGCCAAGCTGCTGGCAGCCGATGCATCCTGGGAAGCCRCCAACGCCTGCTTGCAGTACCACGGTGGCTTCGGCTTCGCCGCGGAATACGATGTAGAGCGCAAGTTCCGCGAGACGCGTCTTTATCAAGTTGCGCCGATTTCGACAAACCTTATCTTGTCGTATGTCGGCGAACACATTCTTGGCATGCCAAGGTCGTTCTGACAAACGAAGGGGGCTCGGATGCCGAGTCCTCCTGCTAACTTGCGGCTCGCGAATGCAATGACGGCGAAGGCCAGGTGGTGGAGGTCGCGCTGTACGAGTTGGTGTTCAACATGATGGAGAGCCTCGTGCCGGAGTTCCCGGCATTTGGTGCAGTTCGCCAGCCAGCAGGCAGCAGTCGTCCCGGAATTGCACCGGGCAACGCGTACCGATGTCAGGATGTCCGACGCCGAGCGCCAACTCTCGGTTGGCTGGCTCGCCGGCGAGGGACGCGGCGTCAACGCCGGCGTCCCAAGCCATTCCCATTGTCGAGTCTTCTCTAGTCCGCCTTTGCCCCGGAGATGCGAACTTGTTCTGCAGCGATAGGCATCTGCTTCTTGACGAAGGTCCAGTACGCATCGACACCCATCGGCTCGACTGGCAATGAGCCTTGCTCCGAGAACTGCTTTTGAAGCTCAGGGTCTCGCAATGCTTGGTTCAGCGCAGCGTTTAGCTTCTCCAGCGCCGGCCTTGGCGTGTTCGCTGGCGCCACCAACCCGTACCAGGAATCGGTATAGAACGCCTTCACACCGGCTTCGTCGAAGGTTGGCACGTCGGGAAGCGCTGGCAGTCGCTGGTGCGCGGCAACAGCAAGCGGACGAACCTTGCCAGAGCGGATGAAGGGAAGCGCTCCCGTCGTGATGAYGAARTCGACKCGGCCGGCCATCAGGTCGGTCATTGCAGGGGCGGTGCCTTTGAASGGGATGTGTGCYAYGTCGACGTTGGCCAGCTTCCTGAACACCGCGCCCGCGAGATGCTGGCTTGAGCCGACACCGCCTGAGCCGAAGTTCAGCTGACCAGGCTGAGCGCGCGCCTTTTTAATCAGTTCCTGGACAGAGCGATAGGGAGAGTCTTTGGGAACGAGCATCACGCCCGGTGAGGTCGTAATCAGGCCAATCGGCGCAAAGTCCTTGATCGGGTCGTGGTTCAGCCGGCTGTAAAGCGCGGAATTCAGGCCGTGCGAGGCGACCGTGGCAAGCATGATGGTGCTGCCATCCGGTTTCGCGCGAGAGGCGACATCCGTGCCGATGTTGCCGCCCGCCCCCGCACGGTTGTCGATGACGATGGACTGCCCCAGCGCCTTGGACATTTGCGCAGACACCAGACGGGCAACGGCGTCCGAGGGGCCACCCGCAGGCCATCCGACGACCATGGTAATCGGGCCGGGCGGCAACGCCRTCTGCGCCAACAAGAGAGTGGACCAGGCGAGTGTCGCGGAGCCAGCCGCTGTCCGGAGAAGCCGACTTACATTTCCTGCCATGGCATCTCCTTCCACAGTTGACGGAAGCCCGCCTCACCTCGCTCGAGTTCAGCGCCATACGCGGCAGGACCAAGGTAGCGCAGCGGTGCAAACATGGCATCGGCTTGCTGCTTGAACTGCGGGTCCGCGGCAACCTTCGCCATGGCGGCGACAAGCTTCTTCCTTACCGGTTCCGGCAGGCCCTTGGGCGCGGCGAGCCCGCGCAAGGATGCCAGCTCGATGTTGTAGCCCTGCTCGCGGAAGGTTGACACATTGGGCGCAAGTACCGCGCGTGCAGCTCCCATCTGTCCCAGGAACTTAAGTGGCGTGCCACCCTTCTGGTACGCCAATGCCTCGCCCACATTGATGGCGCCAATCGTAATCTGTTGACCAGTCAGGGCGCCACGGACTTCGCCGGCGCCCTTGTAGCCCACGTGCGTCATCTTTACGCCGGAAGCCTTTTCAAACAACAGCATGGCGAGATGGTCGTCTGAGCCCACGCCCGTGGTGCCTACAGTGACCGCGCCCGGGTTCGCCTTGGCGTACTTCACGAGCGTGGCCAAAGAATCGATGTTGCTGGACTGGCTGACGGTGAATGCGCCCGGGTCGTCCACCAGGTTGCCGATGAGGTCGTAGCTCTTCCAGGTGAACGTTGTCTTGCGCTCAATCGGAATAGTCAGCAGGTTCGGCGTGTTGATGAAGCCGATGGTGTAGCCGTCCGGTGCGGCGCGTGCCAGTTCGGCAAAGCCAATGGCGCCACCCGCGCCTGGCTTGTTCTGGACCACAATGGTTGCGCCTAGCTCCTTCTCGAGATGTCGTGCAAGCAAGCGGGCAACCAGGTCGGTGCCGCCGCCAGGAGCGTACGCGACAATCATCTCGATTGGGCGATTCGGCCATGGTGCGGCTTCGGCCCTGGCTGCGACTGGCGCCAGAGCGCCAACCATGCCGGCGAGCGAGCACGCAGCCAGGAGGACGGATAGACGCCGACGACGGGAGTCGGGAGTGGGATGCATGGGTTTGGTCTCCTCGCCGGCCCTCATGAAGCCGGCGTATTGTTGTGGCTATTGCTTAGTCAGTTGGCGGCAGCGAGCAAGGCGGCCTCTATCCGTTGCCTCGCTCTGGGCCAGACTTCGGGATTCACAAGGCGCTCGGGCTTCTCGCCTGTTGCGAGCAGCTCCACGATTTGCGTGGCGGCCAACGTCGCGTTCCTGCGACGAGCGTCATGCGTTACTCCGGCCGTGTGGAAGGTGGCAACGACGTTCTCAAGGGTCAGGAGCGGATGGCCTGGCGGTGGCGGTTCCTGGTCCCAGACGTCCAGACCGGCTCCGGCAAGATGGCCGCACGACAACGCGGCATATAGGGCCTGTTCGTCGTGGATGCCGCCACGCGCCGTACTGACGAATATGCTTCCACGGCGCATTGTCGCGAAGGTGTCGGCATTCATCATCCCCAGGGTGCTGGCGTCCCGGGGACAGTGCAGTGAAACAATGTCAGCGGTGCGCAGCAACTCGCCGAAGGAGACAAACTCGGCGCCTCGCCTGGCCATCTCCGCACTATCGAGAAGGGGGTCATAGCCAATCACGCGCATGCCGAAAGCACGGCCAAGTGCTGCAGCACGACTTCCTGCATGTCCGACCCCGACCAGACCCAGCGTGCGCCCGCGTAGTTCGTGGCCCATCAGGTCTTCGCGGCTTCCTGTGCCATGCGCTTTCATGCGGCGGTCGGATTCGGCGATGCGTCGCATGACGGACAACATCAATCCCATTGCCATTTCAGCCACAGAATCGGCGTTTCCGCCGGCCTGGTTCATCACGGCAACGCCCGCCGCCGTGCAGGCATCGATGTCAATCGTGTCGCAGCCGGACCCGCTTGATGACACCGCGATGAGATTCGGGCAACGCGCAAGCAGTTCCGCGGTAACGAACCAGCGTCGGGGCAGTTCGTCCTTGGCGGCCGTAATCTGGTACACGTGTGCCTGAGACAGGCGTGCCCAAGCCTCGTCGTCGGCGCCTTCGCGTTGGCATGTGTGCAGACTGACGCCTGGGTGTTCGCCCACAATCCGGTTAAAGGCGGGGTCGAGCCAGTAGTCAAAGCGCACTACCTGACGCTGCCCTTGAATTGTTGTGATGGACTGGCTCACAGTACCCCCTTGTCAACCAGCGAGCGGTCCACCCAGGCGCGGTCCGCGCGGCCCTGTGCAATCGATTCAAGAATGCGGGCTTCGGTTCGCTGTACCTCTTCCACGTGGACCGCTATCGCTTCGGCTTCTTCGGCGGGAACCACCAGCAGTCCATCMCCATCGCCAATAATCAGGTCGCCAGGYCGGACCACCATGCCGTCGATGGAGACCGGTACGTGGAGYTCACCCGGACCATCCTTATAGGGRCCACGGTGCGAGACACCGCGCGCGTAGACAGGCAGTGGCTCCTTGCCAATCGTGTCACTGTCGCGAATCAAGCCATCGATGACAAAGCCGGCGGCTCCGCGCGAGATTGCGAGCGCAAGCATGATCTCGCCGATGATGGCATTGGGTCCCACGCCACCCGCATCTACTACGATAACGTCACCAGGGCCAGAGAGGTCAATCGCCTTGTGGACCATGAGGTTGTCGCCCGGACGCGTGCGAACGGTAAGCGCTCGTCCGACCAGGTTGCCATCGCGGCGGTGAAACGGGCGCAGCTGACTGGTTCCGGTCGTGCGGCTCATCGCGTCGCTGACATTGGCGACGGGGAAATTCCGGTACCGTTCCATCAGCGAGGAACTGACAAGGTGTGCGGGACGCGGGTGGATGCGAAAACCATGCGGCGAAGTCATTGTTCTGTCTCCTGTGTCGGCCGTGAAGGGCCTGTTGGAATCAATTGGAAGTTGCAACTCGGTTAAGAAGGGGGCGCTGGATGCAATGCGCATCAACATCTGTCACGCGAGTGATGCCCAGCATGGCCAGGTCGCGAGAAATCTCGGCTCGCATCAGGTCGATGCCATGTGCAACGCCATGGCGGGAACCGACCGTCGCCGCATAGGCGAACGGTCGTCCAATGAAAACGCAGCGGGCACCCAGGGCGAGTGCCTTGATGACATCGGTGCCGCGACGCACGCCACTGTCGAGCATCACAGGCAGTTGCGGGACAGCCTCGACGATTTCAGGCAGGGCTCGCATTGAAGCGATGGCGCCATCAAGCTGTCTGCCACCGTGGTTGGACACGATGATGCCGTCGACGCCGTGCTGATGAGCGAGGCGCGCATCTTCTGCGGTCAGGATGCCCTTGACGACTAGCTGCCCCCGCCAGCGGCGACGGATGGTCGCCAGGTGGTCCCAGGTGAAATGGGCGCGGTCCGAGAAATCCCGCAGCACGTCGCGCGAGACGATGGGTGCACCGCGGTGGGCGTAGGCGTTCTCGAAGTGCGGCACGCCGTGGCGCAGCAGGGTTCGGGCGAAGGTGCCGAGCAGCCAGCGCGGATGGGTGATTCCTTGCCAGGCAAGGGCTGCACTAGGCCGTAGCGGCGTGGAAAAGCCCGCGCGTGCGTTGTTTTCGCGGTTGCCCGCCACGGGCGTATCCACTGTGATGACGAGGGTCTCGACCCGGGCCGCTTCAACCCGCGCAAGCAGGCCTTCGATGTGGCGCATGTCACCGGGCAAGTAGGCCTGGAACCAGGTCCCTGGAGCGGCTTCCATGACCTCTTCGAGCCGAATCAGGGACGAACCGCTCATGATGGCCGGCACGGACGCCTGGCAAGCTGCCTGGGCCATGATGACGTCCCCGCGGTACGCGAACAGCGCGGAGATGCCCATGGGTGCGAGACCGAATGGCGCGGCATATCGCTGGCCGAACAAGGTTAAGCTCAGGTCCCGCGTAGAGACGCCGACCAGCACGCGTGGTCGCAGTGCGATTTCCTCGAACGACCGTCGGTTCTGACCCAGGGAGATGTTGTCCTCGACCGCGCCGCTTACGTAGGCGTACAGCGGCTTGGGCAGCCGCTTGCGAGCCAGCGGCTCGAAGTCCTTCAGCGACAACACCTGCTGCTTCAGCCAGGCGATGTCGTGGTCACTTGCTTCAACCGTATCCTTGCCACCGGGTTGAAGTGCAGTAGTCTGTGCGGCCTCGTCGAGGGGAGCGGCTGACATGGGAGCGATTCCTATAGGTTGGAGCAAATCTAACAACCTGCACGCAACGATAAAAGCGAAAAATAACGAAGATATAATTTCGCTTTTTGGAAAATATCGACCATCGGTCGTTGGGACTTGCCATGACGCTTAAGCAACTCGAAGCTTTCTACTGGGCGGCAACCTGCGTGAACTTCACGGTGGCGGCGGAGCGCGTCCACCTGTCGGTCTCGTCTCTCTCAAAACGGATTGCCGAGCTGGAGGCGTCATTGGGCGTAGCGCTGTTCGACCGCAGCGGGCGAAGCGCCGAGCTGACCGTCCAGGGCGAGCAGATGCTGCCGCAGATTCGCGCGATGCTGCACGCCGCCGCAGAGTTGCGGCAATCGGCGGGGCAGCGTCAGGGCTTGATTGGACGATGCCGTATCGGCTTGGGCGAGTTGAGCGGACTTACCTGGTTGCCCAAGCTCGTGCGTGAAGTGTCGTCACGCCACCCGGGCCTATTGCTGGAGCCCCATCTCGATATCGGGCAGGTCCTTGAGCAGCGCCTCCATGACGGGGAGCTGGATATCGGCGTTCTCGCCGGGCCGTCCACCCGCAGCAGCTTGGCAGCCGAGAGGATTGGTCAGGTGGACTTTGCGTGGGTCGCTAGCCAGTCGTTCCTCCAGATGGCCGGCACTGACGAACCGCGGGTGCTCATGGGAGCGCAGACGTTGCTGACGCTCCCCGTTGGTGCCGGGGGGACGAGAGTGCTCGACCAATGGCTGGCGCGCCGTGGGCTCATGGTCGGGCGGCGCCTGATGTGCAATAGCTGGGGCGCTGTCGTTGGAATGCTGGTTGAAGGGCTCGGTTTCGGATTCGTTCCGAGGTTGTGGGCTGACGCACTTGTCGAACGGGGAGCACTCCGAATCTTGCCGGATAGCGACGCTCTGGAGCCGCTTCACTATGCAGTGCAGTGGCGCCGTGATGACACCCGGCCGTTGATTCTGGCGATGCGCGAGATTGTCCGTGGCGTAATCGATTTCCAAGCTCCACGTTGTTTCGTCTAGGCACAGTGCTTGCCACATCTGAGCACGGTAATTCCCGGTGGTGAAAAGGGTTCTGAAGAGACTCTCTTCATGACCAGCGCCACTTCGAGTAGGAACTGGGGCCGGCGGACCTGAGCGGCGTCACGGTTCTCGCCATGCACGAGTTTGCCATTCAGAATGGACGCCGCTACGCCACGGTCATTGGCGAGCGGTCGAGCAAGCGGGTGCTGTGGGTGGAGCATGGGCGTTCGCGCGAGGACATCCGCCCAATTCTTTGATCGGCGCGGCCCTGACGGATGTGCCCGGCTACGTGCAGCGGTCATGAATATGAATACAGCCTGCGAGCTCGAGACCGGATCAAGGTGGTCAAGCGCGTGGCCTACGGCTTCCAGGATGACCACTACTTCTTTCTCACGATGCAGGCGGCCTTCCCTGGTATTCGGTGATGAACACCCTGCTGGTGCGGCAGGCTCGGACCGCGAGCACACTTCCGTGACCTCGCAGAAACGGGTACGCATTTCCCAGGCCGAAGCCTCTCGATCCTTTAGCGCCAAAGCCGAATTTACCTCACCGCAGCATGGGCAACGCTTTGAGCTAGGAAAGAAGCGATCCGCCGTCACTAGCGTTGTCCCATACCACACGCTCTTGTTCGATCTGGCGACGAATCTCGCCGAATGCCACGTCGAGAAAGGCGCGGTTCAGGTCAGCTTTTTGACGGTCATTTCTTCCCGGTGAAAGTCGGCGAATACGCCATCACCGTTGGAGACGGCATTGTGATGGTAAAGCGCAAGGGCAGCAGCTGTCGGTTGACGGTAGCCAAAGTGCTTGGCACGGTGAACGCCGACGGCGTGGAAGTGCTATGCCTGGATCGACTGGTGCATAACCACTACGAGTCCGAGATGGATGGCTGGCATGTGGGCGGCGCCGTGGCGACGCTTCTGTCGCGCCCAATCGGCCCCGTCCTGTTGAAAGCCCCACTAAATTCGTCGTTTTTCGACCGGCCCAACTAGGGTGATTGGCCTTTGCCTTGGCTAGTTGAAAAAGAGAGCCTCACCGTTCTGTAGCGGTGAGCCTTCGACTCAGGGAAAATAATCCATACCAACCGATCGCGACGCCGATCGTCTCTTCTCACACATGCAGGATGATCTTTTGCAGCAGGGCAGTTAGATCCCGACGCTGATCTATGATCAAGTGCACATAAATGGTGTCGTCCCTGACTTCATAGATAATTCGATTCTTTCCGCAATGCACTTCGCGGAACCTGTTCGCGGTTAGCCCACTGAGTTCATCGACAATGTGACCGAATTCCGGAAACTCCCGGATGCGAGTTATGGACGCCTGGATCTGAGCATATGAGTCTTCCCAGACGGTCATTCCAAATGCGTCCACAACGTAGCGGCGCACCCGCCTCAGTTCGGCTTTACCGCTGTCGAGAAGCTTCGCCCGCAGCAATTTGGAGGCCATCAGCGCCGCTTCTCTTGTCGGTCCAGTTCGTCCAGTTCTGCGAACACATCATCGATGTCGGAAAACTTTTCCTGCTCGATCTGCTTTTGCCCAAGGGCCAGGATCTTCAGCAGGGCCAATGTCTGCCGGTCGGATTCGTAGCTGCGTACGTCTTGGACAACAAGCTTGGCTTCGCCGTTTTGGGTGATGATTAACGGTTCACCGGATTCAGCGAGGTCCTTGACGATCTGTGCGGCTTCACTCTTGAGATAGCTGATCGGCTTGACGTGATCGGCGATTCGCATCGCACGGCTCCTGTGGATGGCATGGGTAGACCGAATATAGTCCATTAACAGTCTTCCGTCAACTTCGCCCGCCCCCCTGTACCCTGCCGCGCAACCGAGGGCGACCATGATCTCGGAAGGCGACTGCGCGCTCAGTACATTCCGCAGGAAGTTGTCCGGACACTGCTGTAACGCCTACCGCTGGGGGAGCGGCGATATAGACGGCGACCCGCCGTGTCCGAGCCACATGAGTCATTGAGCCTACGTTCCAATGTTGGATTGGCCTGCAAGCGACCGCTCACCGGCGCTTCGTTCCAGTACAGGCTCGTTATCGACAAAGCGACCGATCTTTCGTAATGGAACGTGACGGGTCTTCCGGGCTTGTCTATCCGGTTCGGCCACCAGCCGAGAAGGCATGCCGATCAACGTCCAACTGGTGTCTGGTCGGCAGGCTGAGTCGACGATTCGTCACCTCGCCTCGCTACTCGAAAGCGTTAGCGATTTCCGCGTCTCAACTGCGCGGTGAAAATATGYCGCCCGCTCACTCCCAATTAGCGGCAGATTTCGCGTTGGTTTCTCGCGGGCGCGCCGCGACCGGCTGGAAATGTGCCGCTTAAGCACTTCGATGGCTACTGGCGCGTCGTGACGCGCGCGAGCAGCAGTCCTCCACGCCTGGTAATTTGTTCGGCCGAGATTTCGCCGCCGCTGTGAACGAGGGCATCGAAGCGAACAAGGCGATAGCCCGTGCCGGGAATATCACGCCGTAGTGAAGTTATTGGGGATGAGCAGACGTCACGCGTACCTGGTGCGCGGGAGTCTCGCTCTGCGCTGACGACTGGCGTCATAAGACCGGTTTCAGCCATTCCGCGCGGTGTTTGTCAGCCGCCGGTCCAGAATATCGCATCACTATCGTTGTTGCGCCTGTCATGCCGTCCCGCGCAGCAAGCGCCCGGCAAATCGGGGCTGCCGCAACTTCTCCAGCCACCACTGCAGTGCGCGTCCTTCTCGATCACTGCGCCACGCGACATACGACACGGTCGGCTCGCGCGGATCGGTCGTCATCTTCTCCACAAGTTCGCCACTTTCCAGCAAAGACGCAACGCGGTGGAGGTGTTGGAGGATTATCGTCCCCAACCCGACCCTATCCGTGTGCTTTATCCCAGCAAGCGACACATGTCCCCACGCATCCGGGCCTTCATCGATCTGTTGGTGGAGCGCTGGGACGCTGGCGTACCGTGGGAATCGCTGCTGGATAAGCGAGCAGACCTGTCGCAAACCGGAGATTTCGCGCGCTGATGAGCATGTTTCTGCGCCGCCGCCGTGCAAACACGGCAGACAACGCCAAGCGAATGATTGCGCCTGTCCAATGGCGCGCATTTAAGTGATTTTAACGTAACTTGGATGGCACGGCGCGATGTTGAGGGGGAAATACTAGAACCAGTTGCGCCCTCACTTTTCAGGCCCGTGACCGCTCACCAGATGTGCGGGAAGCCCCGGAGTTTAGTCCGGTGTCGAGAGCACGGACGCCGCAGGCGTCCTAGTAGGGCGCTTGCTGTTCCTCAATGTATTGCCGAAGGATATCTATCGGCGCACCGCCGCACGATGACGCGATATAGGAAGGCGACCACAACACGCCCCGCCGCTTCAGCCACAGATGAAAGTCTCCAAACTGCTGTCGGAGCATACGTGATGACACGCCCTTCAGCGACGCGACGAGATTCGACAGCGCCACCTTCGGCGGGTAGCCGCCGCCCCCTATGCCGATCAAGACCTTGATTTGATCATCGGAAGCTCGGCGGACGAATGGCCGAGGCCGGGAACCGCCGGTCGCCGCGGTTTGCCGATGTCTAGCCTCCGTCATCCAAGCCCGAAATGGCGTCCTATGGTAAGGTTGGCCGGGTGAGTTCATGGACTTCAACTGGTGACGCATGGACCGCATCTATGTGATGCTGGGAGTGATGCAGCGTGAGTGATGCGAAGCAGGAAACGCGGCGGACGCTGCGGACCGAGAGAGTTGCAATCAGCAGGGCTTTGCGCCTGAGCGTGCCGCCAGAGGCCAGGCCTGCACCGGTCAACCGGAAAGACTGGCTGCGGCAGAGGAAAGAGCAATTGCAGGCTGCCCGTGCCGCTGCCAAGCAAAGGCGCGATCTGCTAAGAGCCGAAATCATGTCGGCCGTGCAGGATGTTGTCCGGGAGGAACGCGCTGCTGCGCGGCTAGAAGCCGAACGCCTGAAGGCGGAAGCCAAGGCCGCGCGGACCTACGCGCGCGAGGGCGCTCGCGCCGCCGCCAAGTTTGAGCGCGGCCAACCAACCCGCCCGGCGCCCAAACGAAAGACGCTTTCCAATGAGAAACGCAAGCTGGTCTCATACACCGATCTGTTGCGGATGCTTGGGTGACCTGGCGGAAGTTCGACGGGGCGGACTACCGATCGATTTCATGGAAAGCGGCGTCGATCTCGTGATCCGACTCGACGCCTTGTCAGAAAAGCGGCTGAACGCGCGGTAGACCTGTCGAAATGGCGGGGACCCTAAGCGGACATTCATGAGACGGGTCCCGGCGCGCCTCAGTGCCGCCCGGCCACCTGCTGGCGCTGGTAGGCACCCAGCGTCAGCCGCATCGCATCGCGCACCGCCTCCACCGAGCGGTTATCGTCATCGCCCTTGCGCGTCACCATCGACAAGGTCAGCACCGGCGCCGCGCGGCCCAGCCGTACCAGGCGCACGGGGTAGTTCTGCACCAGCGTGGGATCGGGGCCCTGCAGGATCGACACCCCCAGCCCCCCGCTGACCATTGCCACGATGGCCGGCGCACTGTCGAATTCCAGGGTGCCGCGGATCTCGGACACGTGCGCATGCACGAATTGCGCCGCCATCGCGCCCGAGACGGTATTGCGGTCATAGCGGATCCAGTCGTACAGGCGGAACAGGGACGCCACGTTGGTCTCGGTCGCGCCGGGCGGTGCAATCATCACCAGCTCGCGCCGCAACATTGGCGTCCAGCGCAGCCGGGCCGAGCCGCCCGATGGCGGTTGCGCCACCAGTGCTGCATCGATATCCCCGGCCTTGACCGAGGCCGTGAGCGTGCTGCTGCGCCCGCGCACCAGGCGCAGTTCGAGCCGGGGATGGCGCTCCCGGACATAGCGCACGATGCCGGGCAGCACGATCGGCTGCAGCGATTCGATGACCCCCAGCCGCACCACGCCTTCCACCACGAGCCCGCCGCCGGCCCGCAACGCCTCAAGGCCTTGCAGCGCCTGGCGCAGGGTGTCGGCCACCTCGTGGGCAAGCTGGTTCGGCCGCGCCTGCAGCCCGGAGCGATCGAACAGCGGCTTGCCCAGATACAGCTCGAGCTGCTTCATCTGCATGCTGACGGCGCTTGGCGTGACGTTGGCCTGGCGGGCTGCGCCCGCAAAGGTGCCAGTCTGCAGCACCGCCTCAAGGGTATGGAAGGTCTCAATCTTCATCAAAAACTCTTACGAAGAAACTCAAATATGTTCGCTTTTCTAATGATAGGCGACATCGATAGACTGGCTTCCAACGTCACGCACACAAACGGAGGAGACCCCAGACATGTCAGCCATCGCCACATCCCAACGCCCTCTGCCCTGGACCGCCCGCCAGGCCCGCGAAGACCGTAGCTGGATCCTGCGCATGACCGAGGCCGAGATCCAGGGCATGCGCGACGCGCTCGACCATGCCAGGGCGCTGGGCAAGCCGCTGCTGGACATGGAACAGGCCGACTTCCCGCTGAACGAGGCCGCGCGCGGCGTGCTCGAGCGGGCCATCGACATCACGCAGGGCGGCTGGGGCATGTGCCTGGTCAAGGGTTTCCCCGTCGACGAGTGGAACGAGGAAGAAGCGCGCCTGGCCTATTGGGGCATGAGCCTCTACATGGGCGTGGGCCGCACGCAGAACCGCGCCAGCCAGTTCATGAACGACGTGCGCAATGAGGGCGGCGAGTACAAGGTCAAGGGCGGTCGCGGCTATAACACCAATGCCGGGCTCGACTTCCACCAGGACTCCTGCGATGTGGTGGGCCTGCTGTGCCGCCGCACGGCCAGGTCCGGCGGCACCAGCAAGGTGATCAGCTCGATTGCACTGTATGAGGCAGTGCAGCGGCGCCGCCCCGACCTGATCCCGGTGCTCAAGGGCCCGTTCTTCCACAGCTACCAGAGCACACAGGATCCGTCGCAGCCACCGTACTACCGCTGCGCGATCTTCGGCAGCCATCCTGAATTCTTCTCGGCGCGCACCAACCGCAAGAACACCGTCGCTGCCCAGCGCGACTTCCCGGAACTGCCGCGCCTGACGCCGGCACAGGTCGAGGCGCTGGACCTGCTCGACGAACTGATGCCCAGCGACGAGCTCTGCTTCACCATGGAGCTGGAACAAGGCGACATGCAGCTGCTGAACAACTACGTCACGCTGCATTCGCGCACGCCGTTCGAAGACCATGACGAGCCGGACCGCAAGCGTCACCTGTTCCGCCTGTGGCTGGCCGTGCCGGGCTCGCAACCGCTGCCCGAGGACTGGAAGGAGTACTACGGCGACGTGCGTGCCGGATCGGTGCGCGGCGGCGTGCGTGGCAGCGCCATCACGCAGGCCTTCCTGGATTACGAGAAACGTCAGGCGGCCGCGCTCGGCATGCTGTTCGAAACCTGGCGTCCGCAACTGATTCAGGAAGACATGGCACGCATCCTGGCCGGGCAGGGTGCCAGCGCATCCGAGGCAGCTGCCGCATGAACGCCGCCGCCAAGCCTGTGCCTTCGCTGAAGGAGCGCCTGCGCCGGCGCGAGCCGGTGCTGGCGCCGGGGGTCTACGATGCGCTCAGCGCACTGCTGGCCGAGCAGGCCGGTTTCGAGGCGCTGTATCTGTCGGGTGGCGCCGTCGCCTACACCCTCCTGGGCCGTTCCGACGTCGGCCTGACCACCGCCACCGAGACCGCAGACGTGCTGGCGCGCATCACCGATCGCGTGTCGCTGCCGGTGATCGTGGACGGTGACACCGGCTACGGCAACGCGCTCAATACGCAACGCACCGTGCGCGCCTTCGAACGCGCCGGCGCCGCGATGATCCAACTGGAAGACCAGGGTTTTCCCAAGCGCTGCGGCCATCTGGCCGGCAAGTCGCTGGTGCCGGTGCGTGAAATGTGCGGCAAGCTGCGGGCCGCGCTGGACGCGCGCCATGATGAAGGCACGCTGATCCTCGCGCGCACCGACGCGGTCGCCGTAGAAGGCCTGGACGCCGCCATCGAACGCGCCGAGGCCTACCTCGCCTGCGGCGTGGATGCGCTCTTCATCGAAGCCGTGGTGTCGGCCGGCGATATGGACAGCGTCTGCGGCCGCTTCGCCGCGCGCGTGCCGATGCTGGCCAATATGGTCGAGGGCGGCAAGACGCCGATCCAGAGCGCGTCGGAGCTGGGCGAGCGCGGGTACCGCATCGTCATATACCCGGGCGGCACCGTGCGCTTCGCCTCGCACCAGTTGCAGCGCTACTTCGCCGGGCTCAGGGCCGACGGCAGCACGCGCGCCTTCATGGAGGAAATGAACGACTTCGACGCACTGAACCGGCTGATCGGCACGCCTCAACTACTCGATGCCGGCCGCCGCTATGCGGAGGACGACTGACCCATCCGGGCCGTCCCGCCGCACCCATTACCAGACCCAGAACGACATTGGGGGRGACAATATGACCAACCGCCTGCACGCTTTCCTTGGCGCCATGCTCTGTGCGGTCGCCGCCACCGCGGCCGCCGCCTACCCTGACAAGCCCATCAAGCTGGTCGTGCCGTTCCCGCCCGGCGGCAATATCGACGCCACTGCGCGCATCGTCGCCGCCGGCCTGTCCGAATCGCTCGGCCAGACCGTGGTGGTGGAGAACCGCGCCGGCGCCGCCGGCCTGGTCGGCGCGGAATCGGTGTCGCGCGCCGCGCCCGACGGCTACACCGCGCTGCTCGCGTCCACCGGTGCGCTGGCTCCGCTCAAGGCCTTGAATCCCGCCGCCACGCTGACACCCGAGCGCGACCTGGTTTCGGCAGGCCCGATTGCGCGCGCACCGCTGGTGCTGGTAGTCAGCCCCAAGGTGCCGGCCACCACGCTGGCCGGCTTCATCGCCTATGCGCGCTCGCGGCCTGGCAAGCTGACGCTGGCGACTGCCGGTGTTGGCACCGCCGCGCACCTGACCGGTGAATACTTCCAGAAGCAGAGCGGCACAAAACTGCTGCACGTGCCCTACAAGGGCAGCAGCCTCGCGGTGGCCGACCTGCTCGGCGGCCACGTCGACCTGACCTTCGACCAGCTCGCCTCCACCCTGACACAGATCCGCGCCGGCAAGCTCAAGGCGCTGGGCGTGACCACCGCGCAACGCTCTTCGCTGATGCCGGACCTGCCCACGCTGGCCGAAGCCGGCCTGCCCGGCTTCGAGGCCGCCACCACCACCGGACTGATGTTCCCCAAGGGCACGCCGCCGGAAGTGCTGGCACGGGTCAACGCGGCGCTGCAGAAGACGCTGGCGCGCGACAGTACGGCCAGGCAGTTCCGTGAGCTTGGCGCCGACGTGCAGGCTGGCCCGCCTGCGGACTTCGACAAGACGCTGCGGCAGGAGACTGCCAAATGGAGCCAGGTGATCGGCGACGCCCATATCACCGTGTCGAACTAGGAGGGGCTGTATGACCGAGACAATCGACACGCAGCCGCCGGTCTGCCTGCCACCGCGCGTGCAGGTATCGCGCCCTGCGCTGGTGCTGCCGCCCGGGTCAACCGACTGCCACTGCCACGTCTACGACGATCCGCGCATCTATCCGCTGGTGGCGCAGCGCTCGTACACGCCCGCGCCCGCCACGCTGAATCAATACCTCGCGATGTGCCGGCTGGTCGGCCTGACGCGCACGGTGCAGGTCAGCGCCAGCGTCTACGGCGCCGACAACCGGCTTACGCTGGACGTCATCCCGGCGATCGGCCAGCAGCGGGCGCGCGGCGTGGCCGGGCTCCATCCCGACATTACCCCGGCTGAGATCGAGGCCCTGCATGCCGGCGGCATGCGGGGCGTTCGCGTCTCCACGCATGTGAAAGGCTATGGCGGGACCCAGGCCATCGCCCATTTCGCCGAACGGATCCGCCCATTCGGCTGGCACGTGCAGGTGCATGTGCTGCATGCCGACGAGATCGCCGAACTGGAGCCGCAGCTGATGCGGCTGCCGGTGCCGCTGGTGTTCGATCACATGGGCTGCGTGCGTGGCGCGGAGGGCCCGGGCAACCGTGGTTTCCAGGCCATGCTGCGGCTGCTGCGCGAGCGCGACGACTGCTGGACCAAGATCTCGAGCTGGTATCGCCGCTCCGACGCCGGCCCGGGGCATGCCGACATGGCCCCGATCGTCGCCGCGCTGGTCGAGACCCGGCCTGACCGCCTGCTGTTCGGCACTAACTGGCCGCATCCGGCGCTCAATGCGCCGCAGCAGGTGCCCGACGACGGTGCGCTGATCGATGAATTCACCGGCTGGGTGCCGGACGCCAATGTCCGCCGCCGCATCCTGGTGGACAACCCGGCCCTGCTGTACGGATTTCCTGACTGAACCGCGCGCACAAGCGATCCCCCAATCGCAAGACGATAACGAGAGAAACGGAGACAAACCATGCAACGACGCGACTTCCTCGCCCTGCTGGCCGCCGGTGCGATGCTGCCCGCCAGCCTGCGCGCCGCGCCAGCAGTCACCAAACTGCTGGTCGGCGCGACGCCGGGCGGCGGCACCGACCTGGTGGCGCGCGCGCTGGCCGCCGAACTGGAACAACGCAGCAAGCATGCCTTCATCGTCGAGAACCGCGGTGGCGCGGCCGGCAATATCGCCGCCACGGCGGTAGCCAAGGCCGATCCGGACGGCAGCACGCTGCTACTCTGCTACACCAGCCATGCGATCAATCCGGCGCTGTTCGACAAGAAGCCATTCGATCCGCTCAAGGACTTCACGCCGATCTCGTTGATTGCCACCTCGCCGCTGCTGCTGGTGTCGCGGCCTGACCTGGAGGTGAAGAATGTGCGCGAGCTGATTGCGCTGGCCAAGTCCAGGCCCGGCAAGCTCAGCATTGCCGTGGCCGGCATTGGCAGCGCCAACCACCTGGCTGGCGAGATGCTCAAGCACGAGGCCGGCATCGATCTCGTCAGCGTGCCCTACAAGGGCGCGGCACCCGCCGTGGCTGACGTGGTGGCCAGCCAGGCGGACCTGCTGCTGGGCAATGTGGCCACGGTGCAGCCGCTGTTGCAGGCCGGCAAGGTCAAGGGGCTGGGGGTCAGCAGCCTGAAGCGGCTGCCCGCGTTCCCGCAGTTGGCTCCGATTGCCGACGTGGTGCCGAACTTCGAATATAGCTCGTGGTATGGCTTGCTTGGCCCTGCCGGCATGCCGGCGGACCTGGTGGCGCAACTCGAGAAATCGGTACGTGCCGCGGTGGCGTCGCCGGCGATGCGCAAGCGGCTGGCCGGCGAAGGCCTGACGCCGGTGGGCAACGACGCCGCCCAGTTCACGCAGTTCCTGCAAGGCGAGATCGCGCGCTGGGCCAAGGTGGTTGCCGTCACCGGCGCACACATGGGCTAAGCGCGGAAGGAAACGGGGCTGCGCCGGATCACGGCGCGGTCCCCCAAGGAAACGGGACGTGCGCGCCCATTCGGCCCCTCAGTCGCTCGCAGCGCCCCACCTGTCCCACCGTTCGGGCAGCGGTGCCTTCTTGCTGCGCCTGCGCTAGCGACTGGGGAGTAGGCATGCATCTGAGATATGCGTGACCTCGACGGGGTGATCGAATTCGTCGGCCACCATCGCGAGGACGACAGCAAGCTCGAGTCTGCGCGGGGAGGTGCGGCTGTACCCCTCTGTCAGACGCACTGCGCCGAGGGCAATTGACTGCGTAGCGCATCCATCCGCGCGTAGAATTCGTCCACCGGCCGCTGTGCGGTGCGCCGCATCGTCTCGTTGCGCGCCCCCAGGATGGCCGCGTCTTCCTGTGCCCCGGCCTCGCCGACTTTACGCGAGGTGTCCTGCACAAACTTGCATAGGGGATAGCGTGCCTCACCGAAGGCTCGCAGCGTGGCCTCCACGTCGACGTCGCGCGACAGCATCTCCGCCAGCAGCACCGCATCTTCGAGTGCCATCGCGCCGCCTTGTCCCATGAAGGGTGTTGAGGCGTGCGCAGCGTCACCGATCATGATTACACGGCCACGGTGCCAGGGCAGCGGGGCAGCGACCTCCTCCACGGCGGTGTAGAGCACTTCGGCGTCGGCAGAGAGCGCGTCCAGGAACTGGCGCGCCGGGCCGCCGAACTCCGCAAAACGGGCTTGCATCAGCGCCGGCCAATCGGTCCGCTCATACCATTGCCCGGCGGGCTCAGGCAGCGTGCCGAACAAGTACAGTTGGTCATCGCTGATCGGCATGATGCCGAGCCGCTTGCCGGTACCCATCATCATGATTTTTTCGAGGAGGTCCTTCGGTCGCCTGTGCACGCTGCGCCAGACGCCGAGTCCGGTATAGACCTTCCAGCGGGCCTGCGACCAGGCGGCGGATCTCCGAGCGAATGCCTTCCGCCCCGACCACAAGATCGTATTGGCCCGAGGTGCCATCGGAGAGTGCAACGGTGACGTGCTCTGCCGTTTTCTGGTCGATCCGGACAGCGGTGGTGCCCAAGCGGATATCGACGCGCAGCGCATCGAGTCGGCTAGCGAAGATGCGGTGCATTTCGGCCCGGCGAATACCGACGATCGGCGCAATGTCCGGATGACGGGACGGATAGAAAGTTTCGGTGATCGGTTGGCCGCGCTCGTCCAGGTAGATATTCCGGCCATCGGCAATGGCAAAGCCACTCGACACGATCTCCGGCAGTACCCCGAGGCTGCCGAGCGCCGCAAGTCCGTTGTGATAGATAAAGATGCCGGAACTTTGGAATCGCCATTCCTGCTGCTTCTCTAGCATCGTCACCCGCACACCAGCCTGTGCCAGTGCATCCGAGAAAGCATTCTCACGCGCGTTCCAACGCTGGATTGGCGTATCGCCCACCCAATATCGGCGCGACGCATCGGCGCCCTGACGCCTCCGCGCGGCCACACGCTGCAGATCCGGACGATCAGTGCCCGAATCCGGCGTTCCGGAGGTTGAGCACAGCATGGCCACCGCCCAATAATTCCCCTCAATCGCCCTCGCTGGCAAACAAGGAGGTGGCATTGCTGGGCATAGCCCGTCGCTTCGGCGACCTCGGCGATCCGTACATGCGGCTGGCGCAGCCGTTCGGCGGCCAGGTTCATGCGAAATGCACTCAGGTACTGCATCGGCGGCACGCCCAGCAGCGCACAAAAGCGCTCGGCGAACACCGTGCGCGACAGGTATGCCACGGCGGCGAGCTGGCCGATGCTCCAGTCCTGTTGCGGCGCCTCGTGCATGGCCGCAACCGCACGCGCAATGCCGGGGTCGTCGAGGACGTTCGGCGTGCCCTGGCGCGCGGCGGCGGGCGTGCGCAGATACTCGCCCAGGATATGCACGAGCAGCAGGTCGCCCATGCGTGCCGCGGACAATTGCCAGCCCGGACGCTGAGACAGCGAGTCCTGCACCAGCAGTTCCATCGTGTTTGCCAGCGTGTGCGCCAGCGGAAGCTCGTCGGCACGCAGCACGATCAGCGTTGGCAATTCCGCTGGGATAGCGCCCACGTCAAGCGTGGGCATCCACAGGTGAAGGGAGAACAGTTGCGTGGGTGGGACGTCCGCGGTGCCCGTGCCGTCTGCGCCATATGTCAGTTCGATCGGATGGCCGCCATGGCGGCCGATCATGTGCGCCTTCAGCAGATCGGCGAAGGGCATGACGCCATCACCGGGGTCCCGTTTCGATGACACCGTATGCGGCGTGCCGCGCGGCAGCATGACGATATCGCGCGGACCAATCTCGACAGGCGTGCCACTATCGGCGCAGATCCAGTACCCGTGCCCGGTACACATGCGGATCAGCGCGCCCTCGGTGCCGGCCGAGTACAACGCCCACGGTGCGTGGAGCCGGAAACTTGCCGTCACGGCGCGTTCGGCCTTGCATGCGGAAAGGATACGGCTCAGGACGTCATGCGGTCCGGGATTCATCGTCGGGAGAATGGGGCGCGAGGGATGTGGGATTCTAGCTCAGCGTATTCGATGACCGACTGCGGTCATTGGCGGTTGCCGACCCCTTTTGCGTCATTCGCCGTGCTTCCTACCGATGGCCGAAATGAGCGGCGAAGCGGCCAGAGACCTGCCGCTACGCGCCCTTGAGCCTTTCAGCAGAGCATCACTGCGATTTGCTTCCCAACTACGCAAGGTTGTTGCGTATGGGTCTGGCAAAGTGGGACGCTGTTGCGCAGCAACGCTCTAACATTGCAGACATTCCGGTGCGCCCAGTGGCCCGCTGGACAACGAATGTCATGGGATTGGAGACGTTGAATGTCTAACACCACCACACCGAAGCCGCGCCGCCTTCACCTTGATGGTGCCACATTGCTGCGCCAGCTAAAGGAACTCGGGGAAATTGGCGCCGACAGCGAGGCTGGTGGTCGGACTCGCATCGCACTTACCGACGACGAGAAGGCGGGACGGGACCTGGTTGCCCGCTGGATGCACGAACTGGCACTGGAGGTCGTCGTAGACCGTATCGGCAACGTGTTTGGTGTCCTTCGTTCGCCAACCGATGACGGCGCCCAGACTCCGCTGATGATGGGCTCGCACATCGACAGCGTGACGAATGCCGGCGCCCTGGATGGCTGCTACGGCGTGCTGGCGGGCCTGGCCGTGGCGCGGGCCTATCGGCAATCCGGCGTCGCACCGGCCCGCACCATCCTGATTGGTGCCTTCACCAATGAGGAAGGCATCCGCTATCAGCCGGACATGATGGGGTCGCTCGTCTACGCAGGCGGCCTTTCGGTCGACGAGGCATTGAACACCATTGGCACGGACGGCACGCGCCTCGGCGACGAGCTGGTGCGCATCGGCTATGCCGGCAACCTGGAGCCGGGTGCCATCGTCCCACACGAATACGTCGAGCTCCACATCGAGCAGGGCCCCATTCTGGAAGCGGAAGGTATCCAGATTGGCGTGGTCGAAAGCCTGCAAGGCATCTCATGGCAGCAGGTGACCATCCAGGGCAATGCCAACCACGCCGGCACGACGCCGACGCACCTAAGGCACGACGCCAGATTCGTGGCGGCATCCATGGTGACGTTCCTGCGCGAACTGGCGCGCGACTCTGGTGGCACAACACTGGCAACCGCGGGCTGCCTGAGCGTCCAACCGAACGTCATCAACGTTATCCCGCGCCGCGCCACGATCACAGTAGACCTCCGCGACGCGGACGAGGAGCGCTTGAAGCTGGCCGAGCAGCGCTTCGCCGAATTCCTCGAAAAGGTGGCCCAACAGGAGGGTGTAAAAGTCACCACCGAGCGGTTGGCACGCTTTGAACCTGTCGCCTTCGATGCCAGCCTCGTGGATTGCATCGAAGCTTCGGCAAACCGCTTTGGCTTGACTCACCGGCGCATGACTTCCGGCGCCGGCCACGACGCTCAGATGATCGCCCGCATCGCGCCTGCAGCGATGATTTTCGTGCCTAGCAAGGGTGGCATCAGCCATAACCCGCGCGAGCACACCGACGACGATCAGCTTGTTATGGGTGCTGAAGTACTGCTCGACGTCGTGCTCAATCGCCTCGGCCAAGCTCAGGCCTGAACTTCCATCCCATCGGAGTACCTATGCTGACCAAGAATTCGCATGCCCGCCGGACCGCGTATCCCGCCGAGCTCAAAGACATCATGAGCATCGAGCAAGCCGAGCGCAGCCGCACCTGGCTCTCTCGCTGGGACCAACTGAACGCCGGCCCCACGCCGCTGCGCGACCTCCCCAAGCTTGCCGCCAGCCTGAACATCGCCCAATTGAGCGCGAAGGACGAATCGGTTCGCTCGCCGCTGGGCAGCTTCAAGGCGCTGGGTGCGCCGATTGCCCTGGTTCGGCTGATTCTCCGCATCTACCCAGAGCGGCACCTGGAGCCGCTGGCGCTGATTGACGGAAAGTATGCAGACCTGCTGAAGGACTTCACGGTCATCAGTGCGACTGATGGCAACCACGGTCGCGCCCTCGCGTCTGCGGCCAGGTCCTTCGGCTGCCAATGCGTGATTGTGCTGCACGCCAATGTCAGCCAGGAGCGCGAAGATGCCATCGCGGCATACGGCGCAACCATCGTGCGAATCGCTGGCAACTACGATGAATCCGTCGAAGAAGCGGCCCGTCTGGCTGCAGCCAACCACTGGACTGTCGTCTCCGACACCTCCTACGAGGGCTACCTGGACATCCCGCGTGACGTGATGCAGGGATACGGCGCCATCGCCGCAGAAATCATGACGCAGGCAGGAGTCGCGCCTGGCCAGCCGTCCCCATACTCGCATGTCTTCCTGCAGGGCGGTGTGGGCGGACTGGCCGCCGGCATTGCCAGCTATTTCTGGGAGTTCTTTGGCGCGAGTCGTCCCACGTTTGTTGTCGTCGAGCCCGTTCAGGCTGATTGCCTGTATCAAAGCGCGCTGCAAGGCAAGGCGGCTAACGCCACCGGCTCGGTCGACTCCGTGATGGCGGGCCTGGCCTGTGGCGAGACGTCGCCTCTCGCGTGGCGTTTCCTCGAGCACAGCGTGGATGTCTTCATGACGATTTCCGACGACGATGCGGTCACGGCAATGCACCAGCTCGCTGGGAAGCAGACCGGTGACATGCCAGTCGTCGCCGGTGAATCTGGTGCCGCAGGCTTGGCCGGCCTGGCCGTCCTTCGCGCGAATGCAGCGCTATCCGTAGAGGCAGGACTCGACGCAACCTCACGCGTCCTGCTCATCAATACCGAAGGCGCTACGGCGCCATCCGTCTACCAGCAACTGGTGGGCGAGTCGCATGAATCGGTGCTCGCACGCCAGGCCGCCTGGCTCGCGCGCTGATTCGGTCGATACCCTACACATCACCCACTAAGAAGCGCACACCGCGGCGATGAGGCTCTCCTCATCGTCGGGGATACGTGCGTCCATACGAAATGGAGACAGCAATGAGTTCGACACAGAAGCGCAGTATTGGGCCGATTGCCCTGATGTTCACAGGGCTCGGGTCCATCATCGGCTCCGGCTGGCTGTTCGGTGCTTGGCACACGGCGAAGATCGCCGGACCTGCCGCTATCCTGGCCTGGGTCATCGGCGCTGTGGTCATCCGATTGAGGCCATCGCCTCGGTGCAATACATGGCTTCATGGCCATACCCATGGGCGCAGGGGCTCATGACCGAAGGCGAGCTAACGATGCCTGGCCTGGTTGCCAGCGCTGCGCTCGTTATCGTCTACTTCCTGCTCAACTACTGGGGTGTCAAGCTCTTCGTGAAGACGAACTCGGCCATCACGGTCTTCAAGATTGCCGTTCCGGCGTTAACGGTTGTCGGCTTGGTCTGGGGGGGCTTCCATACCGAGAACTTTGCCATTGGCACCAGCGCGGCATTTGCGCCCTATGGATGGTCGGCGGTCCTGACAGCGGTAGCCACGAGCGGTATCGTCTTCAGTTTCAACGGCTTCCAGAGTCCTGTGAGCCTGGCTGGCGAGGCCCGCGACCCAGCACGTAGCATCCCCTTTGCTGTGGTCGGTTCGATTCTTGTGGCGTTGTTTATCTATGCGCTGCTGCAAGTCGCCTTTATTGGAGCGGTGAGCCCGGCCAGCATCCGCGAGGGGTGGTCGCATCTGAACTTCACGTCTCCGTTTGCCGAACTGGCCTTGGCGTTGAACCTGAACTGGCTGGCCATGGTGCTGTACGTGGATGCCTTCATCAGCCCGTCGGGAACCGGCGCAATTTACACGGCAACGACGGCCCGGATGATCCATGCCATGGAGCGCAACGACACCATGCCCCGGCTCTTTGGCAACACCCATCCCATCTTTGGCGTGCCGCGCGAAGCCATGTGGTTCAACCTGGCGGTGTCCTTCATCTTCCTGTTCTTCTTCCGCGGTTGGGGTGCCCTGGCCGCCGTGATTTCAGTTGCGGTCGTCATCTCGTTCCTTTCCGGCCCCGTCAGTCTGATGTCGCTGCGAGAACATGCCAATGACATGCATAGGCCGCTGCATACCCGGGGTATGTCGCCGATTGCGCCCTTTGCGTTCGTCTGTGCCACCTTGGTCCTCTACTGGGCGCGGTGGCCCCTGACCGGCCAGGTCATCGTCCTGATGGTCGCAGCCTTGCCGCTATACCTCTATTACCAGGCAAAGGCCGGATGGCGTGGCTTCGGCGAGGAATTGCGCTCGGCCTGGTGGCTTATCTTGTATCTGCCTGCAATTGCGCTGCTTTCGTACCTGGGCGGCCAGGAATTCGGCGGGCAGGGAGTCATCCCCGCAGGCTGGGACATGTTGGTCGTTGCCGCAATTGGCCTGGTCTTCTACCGCTGGGGCGTTCGAAGCGGCCGCCGAACCGCTTACTTGTCGGAAAGCAGCGCGGCAGAGTCGAGGGAGTTCGCCTAGAAATGCGGCGGGTTCGCCCGCCGCATTTCCCTAGGATTCAATGGCTACGCCAAGACTTACCTTCGCCCGCTGCATGGCCACGTGTGTCTGGAAGCTTTTGACGTTGCCGGAGACAAAAAAGAGCTCACGCGTGAGCCGCTCGTACTCTGTCATGTCGGCGACAGCCAGAACCAGCAGGAAATCGAAGTCCCCCGTGACGTAGTAGACCTGCTGGACCTGCGGACAGTCGACGAAGCGCTTCTTCACCTCGTCAAGAAGGTCCAGGCGCTCACTTTCGAGTTTCACTTGGACCAGCACTGTAATGGGCTTACCCACCCTTGCCGGGTCGACCACCGAGGTGTTCGCCATGATGACTCCGTCAGCCTCCAGCGCGGCAATGCGACGATTCACCGCTGATGGCGACAGGTTTACCGCATCGGCGAGTTCGCGTTGTGACAGCCTGTTGTTCGTCTGAAGTAGCTGCAAGAGCTTTCGATCGTATGCATCTAGTTGCAAAGCCATGAGTTCTTTCCTGGACGAATCTGACGTGGCGCAATTTTCGCCCTAATAATAGCTGTGATCGACGCCAAATCTTACCCTTCAACGCAAGTACGTTTCATTTTGCCCGACAAGAACGCTGGAATCTTGCGGGGCAGCGCTCGTAAGATGCAACGGTCCCCCGATCGCAAAGAACATTCCCATGTACGCTGATAAAGACCTTCTCGACCTGCTCATGTCATGGCGACACGAGCTTCACCGACATCCGGAGACGGGCTTCGAGGAGCTGAGAACCTCGGACTTTGTCGCAGAGCTGCTCAGCGGCATGGGGATGGAGGTGCATCGCGGTATAGGTGGCACCGGCCTGGTCGCGAACTTAAAGGCGGGAGGCGGTCAGGGTGTCATTGGGCTTCGCGCCGACATGGATGCGCTGGCCATTCACGAGAATGCTCCGGAGCGTGCGCACGCGTCGAAGACCGAAGGAAAAATGCATGCGTGCGGCCACGACGGCCACATGGCGATGATTCTTGGCGCCGCCAAGTTGCTCAGTGAGCGTCGGAACTTCAATGGGACGGTGCGCTTCATCTTCCAGCCTGCCGAGGAACATGGCCGCGGTGCAAAGGCGATGATGCAGGATGGCCTGTTCGATCGTTTCCCGGTCGAGGCGATCTACGGTGCGCACAATATGCCGGGCCTGGCGGCCGGCAACATCGCAACGCGTGCAGGCGGCATCATGGCCAGCGAAGACAATTTCGTGATTCATGTGAAAGGGCACGGCACGCATGCGGCCAGGCCGCATATGGGTGTCGACCCCATCGTGATCGGCTCGGAAATCGTGCTCGCGCTGCAAACCATCGTTGCGCGCAATGTCGACCCCAGCCTGCCAGCGGTGATTTCGTGCACCGAGTTCATCACAGACGGCATTCGCAATGCCATTCCGACGAATGTCATTATCAAGGGCGATACGCGAAGCTACACGCCTGCGGTCCAGTCTTTGCTCGAAACCCGCATGCGGGAAATCAGCGAGGGTATTTGCCGCATGCACGGTGCGACATGCACATTCGAGTACACCCACGAGTTTGCGCCGACTGTTAATTGGGAACAGTGCGTGCCAGTTGCAATGGAAGCGGCGAGAAATATTGTCGGCGAGGACCGCGTGAACGGTGCGGTCGATCCGATGATGATTTCCGAAGATTTCGGCGCATTCTTGCAGGTGGTGCCCGGCGCTTTCGTTTTCATCGGTAATGGCGAGTCGGGGATGGCGGGAGGTGTACCGCTGCACAACAGTCGCTACGATTTCAACGATGATGTTCTGACCGTCGGCGCCAGGTATTTCGCTGAGGTTGCGCGACTCGCATTGCCCGCAAGAGGTTCGTAGTCGCTCCTGCGTTGGAACGACGACGTTTTTTGCTCATGTAGTTCGTGCGATCTGAGGCGGTTCCGCCCCGGAAACGGTCGTTGTTCCTCGTCAAACGTCCTCTGCGACCCAGGCCAGTCCTCGGATCCCTACTTCAGTGGGGCGGGTGTCGGCACCGCGGGCATCCCGTGGGTGTTGCCGGCTGGCCGCTGCGGCAACACAGAACTGCCGAAGGTGTTGCCCATCCGGTGTTCCGTTGCGGCGCGGTTATATAGGCCGAGTTGGTTGGACGGACGCTTTGCGATGGACTCCGAGCCGAGCTGCCGCTGTTCGGCCGTGTCATTGCGTGGGGGCATCAGTTCCTGCGTCAGGCAGGAATAAGATGGCGCGCGCTCGCCGTTGACTTCAACCTCAACACAGGCCCGCCTGGGCGGGCTGGCCGGCATATCGGCCCATGCCTGGCTACCGGCGAATACCATCGCCATCACCGCAATCCGCTTCCACATAGCCTCTCCATTCTGACGCACGCATGTCTGCCGTCAGTGTCGTGCCACGTCCCGAGTCCGAACATGAAGTTTCCGTGACAAACGACATATCTGCCAATTACTGACCGTCTAGGCATCTGTGCGTAACGCTGACATGAGGACTGGTGATCATGTTTCGCGGCGTGATGCCCCCAGTAGTGCTGTCCTTGGTCGGGACCATGGCACGCGGGGCTAGCAATCGATACAAGAAGGCCGAGTCAACTCATGCGAGTCAGGAAGAAGAAGGGCGCGTCGCCGCCATGGCAGGCAGTGTGCGCGGCGGTAATTGGACTGGGGACACAGGGTGTGGCAATGGCGCAGCCCGACGGGGCGAAGCCCGGTGCAGCCGCCGCCGTGCAGGCGGAAAGCAGAGCCGACGTTCAGCCGGAGCGCCGTGTCGACGTCAGTGAATACGTGGTGCGCGGCAATACCGTGCTGGACGTGCGCACGATCGAACGCGCGGTAACGCCGTATCTGGGGCCGTCGCGCGCGCTGAAGGACATCGAGTCCGCACGCGACGCGCTGCTGGCCGCGTATCAGGCCAAGGGCTATCAGTCCGTCTACGTGGATCTGCCCGAGCAGCAGGTCACCGGTGGCGTGGTCTATCTGCAGGTGAGCGAAACCCGCGTGGGCAGGGTGCGCGTGGTGGGTACCGAGTACCAGTCGCCGCGCGAGGTGCGCGAGCAGGTGCCGGCGCTGGCCGAAGGCGCGGTGCCCGATTTCACGCTGGCCCAGGCGCAGCTGACCGAGCTGAACCGGGGCGGCAAGCGGCAGGTCATGCCGCTGGTGAAGCAGGGCGCGCTGCCGGGCACCATGGACGTGGATCTCAAGGTCGAGGACAGCAGTCCCTGGCGCGGCAGTATCGGCGTGAACAACGACTACAGCGCCGATACCAGGGAATTGCGCGCGCTGGCGTCCATCGGCCATGACAACCTCTGGCAGCTGGGGCACAGTGCCTCGCTGAGCTTCTTCGGCTCGCCGCAGGACCTGAACCAGACGCAGGTGTGGTCGGGCTCGTACCTGGCGCCGATTCGCGGCACCAACTGGGGCGCCGAGGTGTCGGGCTACCTGTCCGACAGCAACGTCGCCACCACGGGCGGAACCAACGTGCTGGGCAAGGGCCACTCGATCGGGGTACGCGGTACCTACACTGTGCCGAACACCGGCGACTGGTATCACGCGCTGAGCCTAGGTGTCGACTTCAAGGACAACAAGGAAGTCACGCGGCTCGGCAACGCCGGCGACACCGTGCCGCTCAAGTACGCACCGATCACGCTGTCCTATTCCGGCTTCACGCAGACCACGCGCGGCCAGTATGGCCTGAACGTGGCGATGGTGGCCGGTACGCGCAGCTTCCTGGGCTACGGCAGCGACTGGAAGGAATTCGACTACAAGCGCTACAAGGCATCGCCCAGCTTCCTGCTGCTCAAGGGCGATACCAACGGCACCTACAGCTTCGCGGGCAACGCGCAGCTTGCCTGGCGGCTGGCCGGGCAGATCACCGATTCGCCGCTGGTCTCCAGCGAGCAGATTGCCGCCGGCGGCATGAATTCGGTGCGCGGCTACCTGTCGGCCGAAAGCACGGGCGACTACGGTGTGGTGGGCTCGGTCGAACTGCGCACGCCGCCGCTGGACTTGTTCGGCGGCACCGTGGAGGACTGGCGCGTCTATGCGTTTGCCGATGCCGGGCAGTTGCGCCTGCGCGATCCGCTGCCCGAGCAGGAAAGCCGCTTCTCGCTGGCGTCGGTGGGCCTGGGTACGAGCTTCCGGCTGGCGCGCTACGTCAACGGCCGGCTCGACCTGGGCTTCCCGCTCAAGAACGGCCAGCGCACCGAACGCTACGACCCGCGCCTGAACTTCAGCGTGATCGCCACCTATTGATCGCCAATTGATTCCGTGGCGCGGCCGGCGGTCGGCGCCACCCCCAAACACAGCATTCCGAAGAAAGCCAACGGAGAACCATTGTCATGCGACGTTCCCTCTTCCTGCTGCTCGCCCTGGCGAGCACGCTCCTGCCGAATCTGGCCCATGCCTGGTGGCAGCCAGACTGGGCCTATCGCAAGCCGGTGACCATCGACGCCGGTCCGCAAGGCGGCAATATCGGCGGCGACGCCGGCCGCACGCCGGTGCTGCTGCGGCTGCATACGGGCAATTTCAGCTTCGAGGGCGTGAGCGACACCGGTGCCGATCTCCGCTTCGTGGCCGCAGACGACAAGACCGTGCTGAATCATCAGGTCGAGCAGTTCGATCCGCTGCTCGGCATCGCGCTGGTGTGGGTGGATGTGCCCGCCGTGTCCGCCGGTGCGGCCAATGGCAAGCAGCAGTTCTGGATGTACTACGGCAACCCGAAGGCGCCCGCATCGGGCAACGGCCAGCGCGTGTTCGATCCGGACTTCACGCTGGTCTATCACTTCGCCGAGGGCAGCGTCCCGGCGCGCGACAGCACGGCGTACGGCAACAACAGCCAGACGGCCGTGGTCAGCATCGATGGCACGGTCATCGGTAAGGGCGCGCAATTGGGTAACGCCTCGCTGGCGCTGCCGGCATCGCCGTCGCTGGCGGTGCAGGCAGGCGGCACGTTCGCGTTCTCGGCGTGGGTACGTCCCGACCAGCTCGGCGCACAGCAACTGATCTACGCCCGCCGCGATGGCGCCGGCGAACTGCTGATTGGCGTGGACCAGGGCGTGCCGTTCGTGCAGGTCAACGGCCAGCGCAGCAATCCGGGGCAACCGGTGCAGGCCGGCCAGTGGTCGCATGTGGCGGTGAATGCCGATGGCAAGACGGTGACGCTGTTCGTGGGTGGCCGGGCTGCCGCCTCGCTCCCGGCCGCGCTGCCGGCGCTGAATTCGCCAGCCTTTATCGGTGCCGACAGCGAAGGCGCGCATGGCTTGCCGGGTGCGATCGACGAAGTGCGCGTGTCGAAGGTGGCACGTCCCGCTGCCATGCTGCTGGCCGATGCGGTGTCGCAGGGCGCCGATTCGCGTCTGACGGCGTTCGGCCCGGACGAGCAGCAGGCCGGCAAGAGCCATTTCGGCTACATCCTCGCCGCCATGCCGCTGGACGCCTGGGTCGTCGTGGGCCTGCTGGGCCTGATGATGGCCGCCTCGTGGACCATCATGATCACCAAGGGCCGCGCCTTCGGTGCCAACGCCCGCGCCAACGTGGCCTTCATGGCGCAGTTCCGCGAAGCCTCGCGCGTATCGCTCGATCACCTGGCCAAGACGGGCCGCGTCACGGCCGACGTCAAGCAGCATTCGTCGCTGTGGCGTCTCTATGAAATAGCCGTGGACGAGCTGCACCGGCGTCACCAGATGGGCTACGACACCAGCGCCGTGGGGGCCGCCACGATCGGCGCCATCCGCGCATCGATGGATGGCGTGATGGTGCGCGAGAGCGAACGCATGGCAAGCCGCATGAACTGGCTGTCCACCACGATCGAGGGCGCGCCTTATGTGGGCCTGTTCGGTACGGTGATCGGCATCATGCTGGTGTTCGTGGTGGCGGCCATGGCCGGCGCGGTGGACATCAACTCGGTGGCACCGGGCATGGCGGCGGCGCTGCTGTGTACGGCTGCCGGCCTGGGCGTGGCCATTCCCGCGCTGTTCGGCTACAACTGGCTGGCCTCGCGCTCGGACGCCATCGCCGCCGACATGGCCGTGTTCGTGGACGAATTCGCCACGCGCCTGGCCGAAGAGCAGGGCGAGGGCCGTCACGCGCCCGTCCTGCAACGCGCCTGAAGCGGAGCCGCGATCATGGCAAACGCAAACAGGTTCGGTGTGCGCAAGCGCAGCGGCGGCATCAATATCACGCCGTTCGTCGACGTGCTGCTGGTGGTGCTCGTGATCTTCATCCTGACCAGCAACGCCAGCATTCCGGGCATCAAGGTGGATCTGCCGAAGGCCAGCGCGTCGGTGGCGCTGGAAAAACCGAAAACCAAGGCCATCACGATCGACAACGCCGGCCAGGTGTTCCTGGACGCCTATCCGGTGTCGCTGCCCGAGCTCGAAGAGCGGCTGCGTACCGAGAAGGCGCTGACGCCGGACTTTCCGGTGATCGTGCGCGGCGATGCGTCGGTGCAGTACGCCAGGGTGGTGGAGGTGCTCGACCTGCTGCGCCGGATCGATCTCAACCAGATCGGTCTGGTGACCGGCAAGCCGGCCTGAGGAGCGATGAGCGTGAACCGTCACGAACCCTCGCTGGCACCCGGCGGCCGTGCCGCGCTGCTGTGGCGGCGTTGGGGCGGGTTTGGCGCTGGTGCACTGGTGCTCGGTGCGGTGGTGCTGCTGTTCTGGCATCTGCTGTCGGACACCGCCGCCACGCGGCGCGAGGTGCCCGGCACGCCGATGCTGGTGTTGCCCCCGCCGCCCCCGCCGCCGCCCGAACCGGAAAAATTGCCCGAACCCGAGCCCGTCAAGCCCGAGGTGGTGGAGCCCGAGCCGAAGCCCGCCGAGCCCACCGAGGCCCCGCAGGATGACGCCCCGCCCAGCCCGTCTCAGGACCTGGGGCAGGCCGTCACCATCGACGGCGCCGCCCAGGCCGGCAACGATGCGTTCGGCATCCAGGCCGGCGGCGGTGGCGGCATGACGGGCAGCGGCGGCGGCCTGGGCAGCCGCTCGTACTCGGCCTATGTCTCCGGCGCCCTGCAGCAGGCATTCGTGCGCGACAAACGCACGCGCCAGCTGGCGTTCGACGACATCCGCATCGAAATCTGGCTCGACACGGATGGCCGTGTCACCCGCGTGCAACTGGTGGGCGGCTCGGGCAATGCCG
Organism: Cupriavidus sp. 05N38; assembly: GCF_056397345.1. Taxonomy (NCBI): domain Bacteria; kingdom Pseudomonadati; phylum Pseudomonadota; class Betaproteobacteria; order Burkholderiales; family Burkholderiaceae; genus Cupriavidus; species Cupriavidus sp. 05N38. The sequence continues at coordinate 24,178 of NZ_JBFTNF010000046.1, read as the reverse complement.
ACTCCGACGACGCGGTACTGGCCATGGTCCGTGATTTCCGTGCCGACGAGAAGCCGCCTGCATCGCTGCGCTTCCCGATGCGGCTGTCCATCAAGGGGCGGCGGCCGTAGCGCATGTCTGCCTTCATCCCAACAGCATCCTGAAAAGAACGATGAAACCATTCGCTCACTCCCCGCGCCATGCGGTGCGTGCCAATGTACTGGCGCTGGCTGTCGCAATGGCCTGCCTGGCCACGGCTGGCACTGCCCATGCGCAGGACGCCGCGCCGTCCGAAAGCGCCATGATCAAGCTGATCCGTGGCCTGATCCAGAGCGGCGCGCTGGACAAGAACACCGGCGAGGCGCTGCTGGCCCAGGCCCAGACCGAAGCCATGGCCACGCAACTGGTGCAGCGTCCCGCGCCCGCCGCGGGCGTGGCAGCCGGTGCCGCCGCAGGGTCCGTTGCGACTGCGGCCGTACCCGGCGAAGTCCGCGTGCCGTATATCCCCGAAACCGTGCGCGACCAGATCCGCGACGAGGTCAAGGGCGAGGTCATGGCCCAGGCCAAGGCCGAAGGCTGGGCCGCGCCGAACGAAACACCGGAATGGACCAAGCGGATCCGCGTGGAGGGCGACGTGCGCCTGCGCAACGAGTCGCGCTTCTACTCGGGTGGCAACAGCGATATCCAGATCGACTGGGCCGCCATCAATTCGGGCAACGGCTTCGACGTCAACCCGAACACCAACCTGTCGCTGCCGCCGCTGCTCAATACGCGCCAGAACCGGCCGAACCAGTGGCGCGCCCGCGCCCGCCTGGGCGTGCTGGCCGACGTGACGGACAGCGTGAAGGCCGGCGTGCGCCTTGCCACGGGCAATGACAACAGCCCGGTCTCCACCAACCAGACGCTGGGCGGCGGCCTGGCCAAGAAGGATGTGTGGCTCGACCAGGCATGGCTGTCGTACCAGCCGACGCAGTGGATGAAGCTGACGGGCGGCCGCTTCGGCAATCCGTTCGTCTCCACCGACACGCTGTTCTCGTACGACCTGAACTTCGACGGTATCGCCGCGCAGTTCGACAAGACATTGCCGAACCGCGACGTGACGCTGTTCGGCACGCTGGGCTTCATCCCGCTGGAGTACTCGAAGGACAACGCGCCGTCGAACAGCCAGGACAAGATGTCGAGCGAGACCAAGTACCTGCTGGGCGCGCAGTTCGGCGCTGACTGGAAGGTAAACAACGAGAACCGCCTGCGTGGCGCGCTGGCGTACTACGACTTCCACAACGTCACCGGCCGGGTGTCGTCGCCGTGCGCGCTGTACGCGGGCGCTGATGGCTGCAACACGGACTGGACGCGTCCGGCCTTCATGCAGAAGGGCAACACGCTGATGCTGTTGCGCAATATCGCGCTCAACCCGCTGGACCCGGCCAACACGCCGCAACCGCAGTACGTCGGCCTGGCCTCGAAGTTCCAGCTGATGGACGTGAACCTGCGCTGGGATACGAAGGTGGCCGGCTACGGGCTGCGTCTGGACGGCAACTACATCCGCAACCTTGCCTATGACGAAGGCGCGATGTGGGCGCGGGCCAATGGCGGCATCGTCAACAACTTCGGCGGCAGCGGCGGCACCAGCCGTGAAGACTTCAAGAGCGGCGGCAATGCCTACATGTTCCAGGCCACGTTCGGCAAGCCGACGCCTGCGGCACGCGGCGACTGGAACGTGCTGGCCGGCTACAAGCGCATCGAGCCCGATGCGATGCCAGACGGCTACAACGACTCGACGTTCCACGGTGGCGGCACCAATGCGCGCGGCTACTACCTGGGCGGCTCGTATGCGCTGGACAGGAACGCATGGGTGACTGGCCGCTGGATTTCCACCAAGGAAGTCTTCGGCCCGCCGCTGGCCATCGACACGCTGCAGTTCGAATTCAATGCGCGCTTCTGAGGAGGATGACGTGTTCCCAACCCCCTTCCGCCGTATCCGGGGCCTGCTGCCGCTGCTCGCACTGGTGGCAGGCAGCGCCTACGCGCAACAGGCGCCCAGCATGGAAGAGCGCCTGCGCAACCAGCTGCGCATCACGACCACGCAGTTGCAGCAGGCGCAGAACGAACTGGCGATGCTGAAGGCCGGCCAGCCCCCCGCCGCTGCCAGTGGTGGCGGCGGTGGTGGCGACGTGGCGGCCATGCGCAAGGAACTAGACGCCGCCCGCGCACAGCTTGCGGCCGAGCGTGGCGCACGCGAGCAGCTGGCCGGCAGCGCGCGCCAGGCCCAGCTGCAGACGCAGGGCGTGGTCGAGAAGGCCAGCAGCCAGATCGCCCAGTATCGCCAGGCCTATGACGAACTGCTGCGCATGGCACGGGGCCTGGAGGCCGAGCGCCGCAACCTCGTGGCCGAGGCCGGCGCGCGACAGGCGGCGCTCAAGCGTTGCGAGAGCGCCAATACCCGCCTCTACAGCGTGGGGCAGGACATCCTGCATGCGTACGAGACCGTGGACATGACCACCGTGCTGGCCGCGCGTCAGCCGTTCGCGGCGCAAAGCCGTGTGCGCTACGAACAGATCGCCCAGGACTACGGCGACAAGCTTTACGAGGGGCGTTTCGATGTCCGCGCCGTGGAGCCGTCCGCCGAAGCGCCGGCGCAACCCGCGGCTGCTACCGCCGCCGTGCCGTCCGACGCCGCCCCCAAACAGCAGTAACCCCGATTCCCCGAACCTGATCCGCGAACAAGGAGTACCCATGACCGAAGCCACCCCCCTCGACGCCGCGCCAGAGACCACGTCCGCCGATAGCGCAACGCCCGCGTTGCTGACCCATGTCACCGCCGGGCAGGTGGCCGACGCCATCCGCAATGCCGGCTGCGCCGTGAACCTCGCGGAGGAAGACGGCACCGCGCGCCTGCACAGCGCCAGCCATGGCGTGGGCTTCCAGGTGCTGTGGGGCAATCGCGTAAGCAACGTGCAGTATCTCGACTTCACGCTGAGCTGCCCGCTGCGCGTGGAAGGCGGCCAGCTTCCCGATGCGTTGCTGAACGAATGGCACCGCAGCCGCCGCTTTGCGCGCATCGCCTCCCACGGTGATTTCCTCGTGCTCGAGATGGACGTGATGGTCACCGGCGGCGTGACCGAGGCTTACCTGTCGGTGGCCATGCAGGTCTGGATCCAGGTGATGGGCCAGTTCTTCCTGCATCTGCGCAACTACCGTGCGCAGGCCCGGCAGGATGACGTCAACCCGGCGGCCACCCCGGAGGCATCCGCTGCATCCGCTGCATCCGCTGAATCTGCCATTGCCACTGCCACTGCCATTGCCGAGGCTTGAGGCACCGAACGCTTTCCATTCATTGTGACCCGATGAGGCGGCACGCCGGGGATCCCTTCGGCGCGCCGTTCTCTTTTTTGTCATGGCGATGTCACGCAACCTTCATACGCTCTGCAGCGGTGTTGCGCCGGCAGGTCCGGCCGCATCCACAGGCTCTGACCGGACACCACACCCTGCACCTGACCGGCCCGCACCCAATGAACAGGTCATTCGATCTTCATGGCATGTCTGCCAGCCTCCATCCGCGCGCACGCAAGGTCGGGGCGCGTCGCGGCCATCGCGCTCGCAGCCAGCCTGGCGTGGCCATGCGTGGCCCGTGGCGAGACTGGCATGRCCTTTGACCTGCCGGCGCAGCCGTTGAAATCGGCGCTCGCACGCTACGACGCACAGACCAGTGTGTCGGTGTTCTTCCCGTCCGAACTGGCCGATGGACGCTGGTCGCATGCGGTGCAAGGTGCGATGCCCCCTGCGCAGGCGCTGCACCGGTTGCTGGAAGGCACGGGCCTGACGGCCCGCGCCACGGCTGGCGACGCCTTCGTGCTGACCCCCACGGGCGAGACGCCGGCCACCGCCGATGCGCAAGGTGCCGCAGTGCCCCGCCAACCCTATGACGCGCTGGTGCAGTCGCGGGTACGGCAGACGCTGTGCGCGCGGCCCGCGCTGGCGCTGGGCACCTACCGGCTTGCGTTGTCCGTGCGCCTCGACCGCGCCGGCCGCGTGCAGCGCGCGCGTTTGCTGGACAGCACGGGCGACACCCGTCGCGATGCCGCGATTGTCGATGCGCTGCGCCAGACCGATATCGGCCGCGCGCCTGAGCATCCCGAGAACCCTTTCGTGCTGCTGGTGCGGCCCGTGGCATGCCCCCCGGGCGAGACCTGCGCCAAGCCTTGCGATGCGCCACGGAGCGTTCAGTGAGCGAGACCATCCGCACCAGCCTGCGCGACCTGCTGACGCAACGCTACGACGATCTCAAGCGGCGCCTGACGTGGCGGTTGGGCTCGGCGGAGCTGGCCAGCGATGCCCTGCACGACACCTGGGTGCATCTGGAAGACCGCAACGATGCCAATGGCCCGGTGGCCAGCCCGGCGGCCTACCTGATGCGCATGGCCACGAACCTGGCGCTGGACCGCCTGCAGCGCGACCGTCGCTTCATGAGCGCGGAAGAGTTGGACACGCTGATGCTGGAGATTGCCGATCCGGCGCCGGGACCGGCGCAGACGGTGGCGGCGCGCGGCGAGGTGCAGGCGCTGGCCAGGCTGATCGAGAAAATGCCGCCGCGCCGGCGTGCGATCTTCCTGGCGGTGCGCGTCGATGAACTGTCGAACCAGGAGGCGGCGGTGCGCTTTGGCGTGTCCGCCCGGTTGATCGGTCTCGAACTGAAGCGGGCGCACGAGTACTGCGTCGCGCACATGGACCAGGCATGAGCGAAGAAATCGTGCCGATCCGGCGTGCCAGAACCGTCTTGATGTCATGCGAGCTTGCTCGGCAACATCGCCTGACGCCATGACTCCCACCATGAACCGCCTGCTCCAACGGCCACGCCGCCTTACCCGGATCGAACGCCAGGCCATGCGCTGGGTGCGGCGCATCAGTGCCGGCCCGATGACCCATCGCGACGGCGACGCGCTGCGCCAGTGGTGCCGGGCCAATCCCGCCCATGCGGCCGCATTTGCCACGGCGCAACGCCAATGGCAGCTGCTGGCGCAGGGCGGTGAAGCGCTGCTTGCAGAGAAGCCGCTGGCGTCGCGCCCGGAGATCCAGGCGTCGCCCGTGCAGTGGCAGCGCCGTGCTTTCCTGGGTGGCGCCGTGGGTGCCGTCGCCGCTACGACGGCCGCGATGATCTATCCGCCGCTGGGGCTGTGGCCGTCCGCGCGCGAGATGCGTGCCGACTATCGCACCGTGGCCGGCGAACAGCGGCATCTGGCACTCGGCGACGACGTCGGCGTCGAACTGAATACGCGCACCAGCATCGCGCTACGCCAGCGTGGCCGGGTGGCGGGCATCGACCTGATTGCGGGCGAAACGGCGATCGACATGGCCGACGCCCGGCTGCCGTTCGCGGTTTCGGCCGGTGCCGGCCGTGCGGTGGGCGCGCGGGCGCGCTTCGAGGTGCGCCACGTCGCCGGGCAGGTCTGCGTGACCTGCGTGCAGGGGCTGGTACAGGTGGCRCACCCGTCCGGCTCGGTGACGCTGACCGCGCGGCAGCAGGTGTCCTATGACGACCGCAAGCTGGCGCGCGTGGTCAACCTCGACGCCGCGCGCATGCCGGCCTGGCGCGAAGGCTTCCTGCGGTTTGCGGAGACTCCGCTCGGGGACGTGGTGAACGAAATCAATCGCTACCGCACCGGCAAGCTGGTGCTGATGGCCAGCCAGCTGGCCACGCGTCCGGTGACCGGGCGTTTCCAGCTCGATGCGCTCGACAAGGCCATTGCGCAGATCCAGCATTCGTTTGGCCTGAGCGCACGCCACCTGCCCGGCGGCGTGGTGCTGCTGTCTTGATTCCGTCGCGGTCCTGTCACCAAATCTTCAAGGAAATCATTGCCGATCCGCACGGGCAAAAGGGTCTAGTTCCCAGGAGCATCGGCGGCATGGGCCGCCGATGGCAATGACGACAGGGCCGCGACGCGGCGCGTGAACGACGACGCGCACTGGCCCGCAAACTTGCTTGACGGGATCGGGGCACCATGCAGAAGCGCGTTTACCAGAAGACCTTGCTGGCGCAGGACAAAGGCAGGATCACGATGACGGTACCCCGGGTGCCGACGATAAGACCGCTGGCCCGCACCGTGGCCCTGCTGGTGGCGGCCGGCGGATTCTGGGGCCACGCGCATGCCAACCAGGCGTTCAGCCGCGCGTGGATGGCGCAGAAAAACATGATGCAGGACACGGCAACCGCCACGGGCCGGCTGCCGAACGGTACGCCCGCAGCGGCGCTGACCAGCCCGAATGCGCAGCAGCAGCGCGCCAGCGAGCAATTGCAGCGCTCGATCCAGAATCTCGGCCAGGCCGCGCAGGGCATCGCGGCCATGCAGGCGACGCAGGCGGCGGCACGGCAGGCCGCCGAGCAGCAATCGCCGGTGCCGGACGGTCTCGCCGAAGGCGGCCTCAAGGTGGACACCAACAGCCTGACCGCCGGCTGGCTCAACGCAAAGAACCCGACCCAGAAGACGGCGGATGGCCGCACGCAGGTCACCATCGAGCAGACCGCCGACAAAGCCATCCTGAACTGGGAAACGTTCAACGTCGGCCGCAACACCACGGTCGAATTCCAGCAGAAGCAGGACTGGGCGGTGCTGAACCGCGTCAATGATCCGCAGGCGCGCCCCAGCAAGATCCAGGGGCAGATCAAGGCCGACGGCACGGTCATGATCGTGAACCGCAACGGCATCGTCTTTACCGGCACGAGCCAGGTCGATACGCGCAACCTCGTGGCGGCCGCCGCCGGCATGACCAACGCCCAGTTCGGCCGCGGCCTGTTCAGCGAGTCGCGCGGCACTGGCTACGTGCCGACGTTCGCCAACGACCTGTCGGTCACGCCCACCGCCGTGACGAACGGCAAGGCCACCGGCGATGTGGTGGTGGAAGCCGGCGCACGCATTGCCACGCGCAAGCCGGAGTCCGTTACGCAAGGTGGCGGCTACGTGCTGCTTGTGGGGCGCGAGGCGCATAACCACGGCACGATCACGACGCCCGGCGGCCAGACCGCGCTGGCGGCAGGCGACAGCTTCGTCATCCGCCGCGGCTTCGGCACCGATACGAACCAGACGTCCACCACGCGCGGCAACGAGATCGATGTGCTGCGACTGGCGGGCAGCGAAGCGGGCCGTGTCAGCAACACCGGCCTGATCCAGGCGGCCACCGGCGATATCACGCTGAAGGGCCACACCGTCGAACAGACGGGCGTGCTGGTGAGTACGACGTCGGTCAATACGCGCGGCACCATTCACCTGCGCGCGGAAGGCGACGGCAAGAGCCGCGTGACGCTGGCGCCAGGCAGTGTCAGCGTCATCGCGCTCGATGAGAGCACGACCACGGCGCTCGACGTCCAGCGCGATGCGCTGCTGCGCGACTCCGCCACGGCCAGCGAGGGCGGCTACAACCGCCGTGACCAGTCGCTGGTGCAGATCGCCTCGGCGGGCGACGTGCTGTTCGATGGCGATTCGCTGACGCTGGCCACGGGCGGGCAGATCAGCGTCAACGCCGTGGGCCGTACGCAGCTGGCCAATCGCGCCATCCTCGACGTGGCCGGCGCGGTTGGCGTCAACGTGGCCATGGCCGCCAACAACGTCGAGATCAACGTCCAGGGCAACGAGCAGCGCGACGCGCCCGGCAATCGCGACTCGAAGACCCTGAACAACACCACGATGTGGGTGGACCGCCGCTACCTGGTGCGCGTGGCGGCCGGCACCAATGGCTACACCACCGATCGCTGGTACACGGGCGGGGGGCTGCTCGAAGTGGGCGGCTACCTGAGCACCAGCGGCCATGGCATCGGCGAATGGGCCGCGCTGGGCGGCACGGTGCTGTTCGATGGCGGCGCGCTGGTCTCGCAGGCCGGCTCGTCGGTCAATGTGTCGGGCGGTTCGCTGGACTTGCAGACCGGCACCATCCGGCAGAGCTGGCTGCGCGGCGAGGATGGCCGTCTCTACAACCTCGACAAGGCGCCCGCCGACGTGCTCTACAAGGGCCTGTACCGCGGTTACGAAAGCGAGCACCAGCGCTGGGGCAAGACGGCCGCCGAGCAGTTCAACAGCCCGCTGATCGCGCCGGATCGTCGCCTGGAGAATGGCTACACCGTGGGCCGCGATGCGGGCCGCGTGGTGGTCGGCACCGGCGCCGCCGTGATGGAAGGCGATATCCAGGCCACGGTGTACCAGGGCGCGCGCCAGAGCCAGGCGCGCGACGCCGGGCTCGATGGCTACCGGCAGTCGCAGTTCGCCGCGCCCATGGCCGGCGCACTGGTGATCGGCAAGGTGGTACCCGTGTACGACACCGCGTCGGGCACGCTGCGCGACTCGCCAGTGGCGGTGGCCAGGCGCGTCGAGATCGGCACGGTGGAACGCATTGCGCAAGGGCTGTCGCTCGACGATGCGCTGCCCGACACGCTGGCCGGCCGTATCCGGCTTGATGGCGAGTGGCTCAATACGCAGAAGCTTGGCGCGCTGAAGGTCTATGCCAAGGATGGCATTGCGGTGGATGCGCCGCTGACCGTGGCCCATGGCGGCACGCTGGCGCTGCACGCGGCGGACGTGGCGGCCAGCGCGGACCTGACCGCGCGCGGCGGCACGATCGCGCTGGGCAATATCGTCGACACCTACCAGCCGAACGCAGCGGCCTGGACTGCGCTGCCGATTTCGACAACGGCCCCGGCCAGGGTCGGCGTGGCCGACGGCGTCACGCTCGATGCAAGCGGCGTCTGGACCAACCTGCGTACCAACGCCGACGACATCAGTGGCCTGCCATACGTGAATGGCGGCAGCATCCTCATCAGCACGCGTGGCGATATCGACCTCGGCAAAGGCAGTGTGCTCGACGTCTCGTCCGGGGCGGCACTGCAGCCCAAGGGTTCGCTGACTGGTGGACGCGGCGGCAATATCTCGCTGCTGGCCAACCAGTATGACCTCGATGGCGTGGGGTCGGGCACGCTGCGCATGGACGGCGAACTGCGCGGCTACGGCGTGCGCGGCGGCGGCACGCTCAAGATCGATTCGGGCATCGGCGTGGCCATTGGTGGCGGGCTGCTGGCCGAGCAGGGTGTGCTCAAGGCCGGCGAGTCCGTGGCGATCCAGCTGACGCTGGCGCAGGACTTCACCATGCCGGCCGGCACGGTGCTGCCGGTGGACTACACGTTTACGTCGAGCCGCGTCATGCCGGGCGACGCGGCACCGGGCAAGATCGCGCTATCGCGCGACAACCCCGTGACGCTGCTCGGCAACTGGGTGGTGCCGCCGGGCATCGGCTTCCGGTCTTTCCTGGTCTACGACAATACGGGCAGGTTCTACGTATCGGGCCAGACCGTCCCGGCTGGCACGGTGCTGACAAGCACGCAGGAAGACATGGCTCCTGGCTATGTGGTGCCGGCTGGCGTATTCGCCAATGGCATGCCAGTGGCCCAGTTCAGCACCACGTTCAAGGCCGGCACGCCGTTCTCCAAGGGGGTCACGCTCGCCGCCGGCGACCGTTTGCCGGCGGGTGCCGTCTTCGTGACCGACGTTGCCGTCAAGCCATTGCTGGTCCTGGGCGACAAGCTGTTCCAGACCGGCTTCGGTCACTACGACATCATCGGACAGCAGGGCGCGCAGGTGGCCGAAGGCGCGCGGATCGACGTGAACATGCCGGTGCTGCGCCATGACATGGTGGCCGCGCATGCCGCCCCGACGGGGTCGCCGCCGGACAACGTGCTGCAGCGCTACCTGGCACCAGTCTGGGAGGAACACCCCGAGGATGGCGTACTGACGCAGCGCCGTGGCGCCGGCCTGGTGCTGACCGGCGGCAACGTCTATTCGCACGCGCCGGTGGTGATCGGCAAGGGCAGCGCCGTCACGGTCGATCCGGGCCAGGCCATTACCGTGCAGGGCAATGGCCAGATCACGGTCGATGGCACGCTGAACGCGTGGGGCGGCAGGATCGCCATCCTCGAAACCCCGCTGGGGCAGGGCGCTGCCGATACGCCGAGCGGCAAGGCCGATGCCAAGTCGATCTGGATCGGCAGCGATGCGGTACTCGATGCCGCGGGGCGCGCCGTGACGGCGTTTGACGGCCAGGGCCGGCGCCATGGCGTGGCGGCGAGTGGCGGCACAATCGAGATCGGCGCGCCCTATCAGGCGGGCGCGCGCGAGGTGGATGCGGCGGACGCGTTCGTGGTGGTGCGCCCCGGTGCGCGCATCGACGCCTCCGGTGCGTCGGCGGATATCGATGTGCCGGGTCAGGGGCGCGTCACGCTGCCGGGCCATGGCGGCGTTATCGCGCTCAGTTCGATGCGCGGCGTGTTTATCGATGGCGACCTGCGCGCGATGGGCGCCGGGGCCGGTGCGGCGGGCGGTACGCTGGCCGTTGCGCTGGAGACGCCGGTGTACCTGGGCGTGGACCGCAATACGTACAAGGGTGCGAACATCGAGGATGCCGTGCGCGTGCCGCGCGAGCTGATCCTGGCACGGTTGCAGGGCGACAGCCTGCTGCCCGGCGACCTGGTGGCCGGCGCGCGTGCCGATGCGCTGGCCTATGGCCGGGGCCGCATCGGCGTGGATCGCATCCACGCCGGCGGTTTCGGCAATGTGGCATTGCTGGCCAACGGCATGATCAGCTTCGAAGGCCCGGTCGACCTGAGCGTGGAGCAGAGCCTGCGCCTGGTGGCCAGCTCGATCGGCCTGGCGGCCAATGCCGATCCGGCCACGCGCGTGACGCTGGCGGCGCCCTACGTGCAGCTTGCCGGCACCACGCGCCGGCAGGTCGACAACACCATCATGCCCAATGCCGTGGTTGGCTCGCGCAACGCCAGCGGCGTGGGTGGCACGCTGGGCGTGCCGCTGGTGGCCGACGGCACGAGCCTTGTCGTGGACGCGGGCTTCCTCGACCTGACGGGCGCGATGCTGGTCGGCACACGCGGCGAGATCGTCGTCAACAACGGCGATCCGCTCAAGGTCGAGCGCAATGCGTTCGACAACATCACGCTGCGCAGCCGCGCCGACCTGCGGATGTCCGGCGCCGCGGAGCTGTATGTGCCGGGCAACCTGACGCTCGCCGCTTCGCAGATCTATCCCGCGTCGAACGACAGCGGCAAGGTCGTGGTCGGGGTGACGAGTTATATCGACGAGTGGGGCAACCTGTCGCGCCGTACGGACCTCACCCGCAGCCTGAATATCGAGCGTACGACCGACGCGGAACCTGCCCAACCGTATTCGGTCTTCGGCACGATCAGCCTGGCGGGCCCCACCGTCAATCAGAGCGGCGTGGTGCGTGCGCCGCTGGGCCGGGTCAGCTTCGGTTCCAGCGAATACGGCGGGGAGACCGGCACCATCAACCTGCTGCCCGGCAGCGTGACGTCGGTCAGTGCGAAGGGCCTGGCCATGCCGTATGGCGGCACGCTCGACGGGCTGAGCTATCTGTACAACGGCAAGGACGTGGCCTATGACCTCGTGGGCACGGGTCCGACCATCACGCTGACTGGCCATGCGGTGGACGTGCGCGACGGCGCGGTGCTGGACATGAGCGGTGGCGGCAGCCTCACGGGCGCGGCCTTCCTGGGCGGGCGCGGCGGTTCCACCGACGCCCGCATGTATCCGCTGATCCAGGTGGGCTCCAACGGCGGCTTCAAGCTGCCGGGGCTGTCCACCAATCCCGTCTATGCCATCGTCCCCGGCGCGCAGGCCGGCTATGCGCCGATCATCGCGGAGAAGGGTGCCGGCGATCCGGCCATCGGCCGCCAGATCACCATCGGCGCGGGCGTGCCGGGCCTGCCGCCGGGCACCTACACGCTGCTGCCGTCCACGTACGCGTTGCTGCCGGGCGCGTTTCGCGTCGAGCTCAACGGTGCGGCCAGTCCGGCGCTGGCGTCGCTGGCGTCGCCGTCGGCGCAAGGCGCGCTGGCTATGCGCAATGGTTCGCATGCCGCCAGCGTGCGTCTGAGCACGATCGATACCGGCATCCGCGATGCCCTGCCGACGCAGGCCATCATCACCTCGGCCGACACGCTGCGCCGCTATTCGCAGTACAACGAAACCAGCTATGCGGACTTCGCCGTGGCGGCAGCGGAACGCGGCGGCGTGCCGCGTTCGCTGATCGAGCGCGATGCCAAGACGCTGGCGCTGTACTTTATCGGCGCGAACGCCAAGGGTGCGATCGGCGACCTGCCGGCGCTGAAGTTCGACGGCACCACGCGGTACGACACGCCGGCAGGCGGGCTGGGCGGCAGTGCGCTGGTGCTGGCCGGCGGCGGCTCTTATGAAATCATGGGGCCGGGCGCCGAACCCACGCCGTGGGGCGCCTCGAGCCGCATCCCGGTGTCGCTGTATGCGGACGACCTGAACGCCATCGGCGCTGCGCGCCTTGGCATCGGGGCCTTGCCGCAGGTCATCGGCAACAACAGCGGCAGCCAGCGCAACAATGTGCTGGGTTTCCTCGCCAACAACGCCTACGACATCGTGCTGCGCAGCGGCGCTGTACTCAAGGCGCCCGAGGTGTTCCTGGTCACCAACGACAGGAACGGCGGAATCGTTGTCGAACAGGGCGCCGGCATCAATACGCTGGGCCGGGGCAAGGTGGCGTGGGACTCGACCCACGGCTACGTCTACGATCCGGGCGAACGTTCGGTACTGGCGGTGTCCAACGGCTGGATCGACATGCTGGCGCCGTCGGCCAGCGGCAGCTTCGCGCCGGGCAAGATCGACATCGGCGCATGCCCGGCCGGCGTGGTCTGCAAAGGCGCGGCGCAGCTCTATTCCGAAGGCACCATCGCCGCGGTCACGGACCAGGCGTTCGAGCTGCGCGATACGGCGCGCTACGGTACGCGCAACCTGTCGCTGTCCGTGGGTGCCATCAACGTGGGCAGCGACGCCGCGCTGGCGGCGGCCGCCACGCGTGGCGCGCTGCCGCCGGGCTTGCGGCTGTCGCAGGATGTGCTGAACCGCCTGCTGCAAGGCGATACCAGCACCGGCGCCCCGGCGCTGAAAAACCTGATCCTGACTGCGCGCGACGCGGTGAACTTCCACGACTCGATCACGCTGTCGACACTCGACCCGGTGACCCGCAAGTCTGCACTGGAGCGCCTGGTGCTGACCACGCCGGCCATCTATGGCGCCGGCGACGCCAATGCCGAAGCGCGCATCGAGACCGATGTGCTGGTGTGGAACGGCGCCCGCAACGCGCCGGGCCAGGTGGCCACCGGCGGCGCTGGCACCGGCTCGGGCAAGCTGACCATCGATGCCCGCGAGATCGAGTTTGGCTTTGCCCCGTCGGTGCGCGTGGACAGCGTGCACGACTTCGAGCGGCTGGCGCTCGGCTTCAGCGAAGTGAACCTGAAGGCCAACGACCGCATCACCGCCAACAACAGCGGGACGCTCGCGGTCTATCAGTCGCGTGGCGCGTGGGACGACGCGACCAACGGCTACGCGTACACGGGCGGCAACCTGCGCATCGACACGCCGCTGCTGACCGGCCACGCCGGTTCGGTGAACCGGCTGCGCGCGGGTGGCGACATCGTCGTCAGCGCGCCACAGGGTGCTGCGGCGCCGGCGCTGTCCAATGAGGCGCTGGTGGCGGCGCTCGGCGCGGAACTGAAGCTGGAAGGCCGCAGCGTCACGCTGGATAGCGCCGTGGCGCTGCCGAGCGGCAAGCTGTCGGTGACCGCGCAGGGCGACCTCGTGCTCGGTGACCGTGCACAACTGGATCTGGCCGGACGCAAGCTCGACTTCTACGACGTCAGCAAATACAGTTGGGGCGGCGATGTGATGCTGGAGAGCCAGCGCGGCAATATCAGCCAGGCGGCCGGCTCGCGCATCGACGTCTCCGCGCTGGAAAACCGCGCGGGCAGGTTCACGGCCATCGCGCTGGGCGAAGGTGCGGGCACGATCGACCTGCAGGGCAAATTCGTCGGCGGCAGCACGGGCAGTTACGATGCAGGTGGCACATGGGTGCCGTTCGCGGCAGGTGGCGCCGATATTCGCGGCCAGCGTATTGCCGGTTTCACGGGCCTGAACCAGCGCCTGAACGACGGCAACATGACCGGCAGCCGCAGCTTCCAGGTCAAGCAGGGCGACCTGACCGTGGGCGACGAACTGAAGGCGCGCGAGATCAACGTCTCGGTCGATGGTGGTCGCCTCTTGGTCAACGGCACGGTCGATGCCAGCGGCGAACAGGTGGGCAGCATTCGTCTGGCCGCGCGCGATGGCGTGACCATCGGCAGCAGTGCCGTGCTCGATGCGCATGGCCGCATGCTGCGCAAGGACAGCTACGGCCAGGTCATCGAGGCGCCGAACCGCGCCATCATCGAGATCGACAGCCGCAACGGCACGCTGTTGCTGGCCGATGGCGCGCGCATGGACGTACGGGCCGGCACCGATGGCACGCCGCTGGCGCTGGGCACGGTGGAACTGAGCGCCCGCCGTATTGGCGGCGCGCGCGGCAGCGATGTCGATATCGACGCCTCGGGCAATGTGCGGATCGATGGCGCGCGCAGCGTCACGGTCAACGCCTTCCAGCGCTACGACAACGCGCCGCTGGTGAAGGATGGCACCCCCGATGGCCGCGACTACCAGTCGATCACGCAGGGCTACCTGAACGACCTGCACGACGACAGCGTGGCGTTCATGGGCCACGCGCTGGCCAATGGCGACCTGATGACGCGCAAGCTGGCTGGCCTGCGCCAGTACGCCGACGCGTTCCATCTGCGCCCCGGCGTGGAAATCGCCAGCGCCACCCCGGGCGGCGATCTCCATATCGATGGCGATATCGACCTGTCCGGCTATCGCTACACGAGCGTCAACCCGCATTCGCGGATGACGGGCGTGTACGGCTCGGGCGAGGCGGGCGCGCTGGTGCTGCGCGCGGGCGGCAACCTCAAGATCTTCGGCAGCCTGACCGACGGCTTCGACGGCTCGGTGCTGAAGGCCACGCCGGACGACCAGGGCTGGATCCTGGTCAAGGGCCGCATTCCATGGGGCGGCGACATCATCGTGCCGACCGACGGCACCGTGACGCTGGCCGACGGCACGTTCTTCCAGTCCGGCCACACGCTGAACTATGCGCTGCCGATGCAGGCCATGACGCTGCGCGCCGGCACCCAGCTGGCCACGCGGGCCACGCTGACCGCCGATCTGGTGCTGCCGGCCGGCACGGTGCTCGGTGGCGCTGTACGCGACAGCAACGGCAACGTGATCCACGCCGCCGGCACGGTACTGTCGCAGGCGCTGACGCTGGCCAGCGGCATGCAGCTCGATGCCGGCAACCGGGTGCCCACCGCCGCCCGCGTGGCGGCCATGCTGTGGCCGGCCAATGTGCCGCTGCCGTTCCCCGATGGCGCGATCAAGGATATCGGCGACACCTTCGCCGCGGTCAACGGCGTGCAGCTTGCCGGCGCGCTGACGCTGCGCAAGGGCGCCATGATCCCGAGCGAAACCGTGGTGAAGCTGCCCGGCGACGTGGAGAGCGTGCAGATGCGTGCAGCCGATGCCGATGGCAACCAGGGCCGCAACTGGGCGCTGGCGCCAATGCTGGCACCGGGATCGCAATCTTGGTCGATCCGGCTGGTGGCGGGTGCGGACCTGGAAGCCGCCGATACGCGTGCGCTGCTGCCGCGCAGTGCCAACGGCCACGTGCTGCTGGCCGACACGCACTATGGCCTGGCCCCGGATACCGTGCTGAAGCCGGGTACCGGCCTGCCAGCCCAGCTCGTCTGGACGGAGGCGGGCGCCGCGATGCTCGGTTACGAGCCCGGCACGCTGCTCGATCTGAGTGTCTGGGGCGGGGAAGCCGCTGCGCTGGACATGAACAACTGGGGCCTGGGCGAACTGGTAAAGAAGATCGCCGACGGCACGCCACCCGAATACGAGGACAGGAATACCCCGGCACGCCAGCAATTGTTCAGCGTGCTGCGTACCGGCACGGGCGACCTCGACGTGCTGTCGGCCGGCAATTTCACGATGTCGTCGCCGTTTGGCGTCTATACGGCGGGCACGCAGTCGATCGGTGTCGATGCCGCGTACAACCAGGCCCGCTCGGTCGGGACCAACGGCATCGGCACCACGGTGCTGGGTGCGAAGGGCGCCTTCCTCGAACCCTTTGTGAACGGCGGCACGCAAAGCCTTTACCGGGCCTGGTATCCGGAGCATGGTGGCAACGTGCTGGTGCGCGCGGGCGGCGACGTTCGGGGCGACACCATCGGCGGCGGTGGCGACTCGATCCGCAACGACGACGTACTGGGCGTGATGCGCGCCCACAACGACACGTCCGCCGTCGGCAACTGGATGTGGCGGCAGGGCACGGGCAGCGTCGCGCAGCCGGGCCAAGGCTTGCCGACCGCGTGGTGGGTCAACTTCGGCACCTATGTCCCCGTGGCTGCAGGGGGGAGTGCCAAGCACAGCGACACGCCGTTCCTGGTGGGCTTCACCGGCATCGGCACGCTCGGTGGCGGCAACCTGGTGTTCGAAGCCGGTGGCGACGTGGGCATGCTGGAGTCCCGCATGGGGAATGCGTCCGGCATCCTGTCGCGCAGCCAGGGCCTGAACCTGGCGGTGGCCAGCACGGGCCGTGTATCGGCCGATGGCAGCCAGCTCACCCTGACCGGCGGCGGCGACCTCGACATCCGCATTGGCGGGGGGCTGAACCCCGTGGCGGAAGTGCGTTCGCCGAGGGACACGCCGGACGGGGAGACGCCACAGACCCGCTACGACAATGCGCGGCTGAACCTGACCGGCGTCATGACGAACCTGCGCGGTGCCATGCGTGTGGCCACCGGCTCGCTGGGCGGCATCGAACTGCGCTATGACGTATCGGACGGCAAGGAATCGCGCGCGTACCAGCCGTATGTGTCGACCTCGGCCATCGCCGGCGGCGGGCCGGTGCTGGTGCCGGGCGACGCGGGCGTGCGCATCGATGCGCGCGGTGATGTGGCCGTGGGCGGCGTTGCCGACCCGGGCCGCGTGACGCAGGTGCATAACGGCACGCCATTCACGCTCGATGGCGCGTCCTATGCCGGTGAAGGCTGGAGCTGGTTCTCGCTGTGGACGCCGTCCACAGCCATCGACCTGCTCAGCGCCGGCGGCAACCTGACGCCGTCGATGGCGTGGATGGATTTCCGCGGCGGCAACCACAGCGCCACCGATGGCCGCTTCGTGATGCCATCGATCCTGCGCGCCGCCGCACCGAACGGCAGTCTCTACTACGGCGGATCAAGTTCCGGCACGAGGGATTCGACAACCCAGAAGCCGGTGCAATCGCCGGTGGGGCTGGTGATGGCGCCTTCCCCGGTCAGCCCGCACTTCGCGGTGACGGGCACCGGCGCGCTGGAGTTGCTGGCCGGCGACTCGATCTATGCCGGCGGCTATTCGGTCACGCAATCGGGTGCCGATCCGACGGCGCTGCCGAGTCCGTTCAACCCCGGCTTTGCCGGCGTGGTGGGCCAGGCATGGTTTGGCGGCTACACGGCCAACAATGTCAGCGTGAATGGGCTGGCGCCCAGCGTGCTGTTCGGGGCAGGCCTTGGCCCCAGCCAGGTCTTCCCGATGTTCAGCCTGACCGCGCCCACGGTTTCGGGCTATGCGAGGACCGGACAACCGCCCGCGCGCTTCTACGCCAACGAAGGCGATATCGTGGGCCTGCGTACCGGTGCGATCTTGAGTCGCGGCACAATCACCTCTGCGGGCGGCATCCTGCCGACGTGGTACGAAGGTGGCGGCCCCGTGGCCATCCGGGCAGGACGCGACATCGTCAACGCAGGCACGGAACTCGGCTCAACCGAGCTGGTTCCCGAGCAGGCACTCGGCTGGTTCGGTCAGTTCTACAGCAGCCAGCCCAATTCGCCGCTGCGCCCCATGCGGTACAGCGCCGGCACCGTGCGCGGCAACCTGATCGTGCACAACAACGCCGACGACGTCTCCGTGATCTCGGCAGGCCGCGACATCCTGGGCAGCACGTTCTACGTGGCAGGCCCGGGCCTGCTGGAAATCACGGCAGGACGCGACCTCTACCTGGCCGACAAGGGCGAACTCAAGAGCCTCGGCCCGGTGGTCAATGTGCAGGCGGGCGACCGCTCCAGCGGCGCCAGCATCGCGGTGGCCGCAGGCGTGGGGGCGCGCGGGCTCGACGGGCTGGGCTTCCAGGCGTTTGCCGCGCGCTACCTCGATCCGGCCAACCAGGCAGATCCGGGCCGCGCGCTGGCCAGCCAGCCAGGCAAGGCCGTGACGATCTATGGCGGCAGCCTGACCTTGAGCGACTGGCTGCGCATGGAATTCGGCTACCACGGCGACGAGGCCGGCGCACCGGCATTCCTGGCCGCGCGCCAGGCCGATATCGATCGCGCACGGCAGCAGACGCAGGCCACGGGTACCAACATGGCCAACCGCGACCTGCAACGCGAGTACGGGCTGGCCAGCCAGCTTTATCTGGTGAACTGGCTGACCGACCGATTCGGCGGCCGCAACGGGCTGGGCCTGCATTTCGATGCCGCCACGACCGATGCGCGTGCGTTCTTTGCCGCCTTGCCGCCCGAGCAGCAGCGGGCGTATCTGCGCAACGTCTACTACGCCGAACTCAAGGCGTCGGGGCGCGAGTACAACGACACCAATGGCCCGCGCGCCGGCAGCTACCTGCGCGGCCGCGAGGCGATTGCCACGCTGTTGCCGGCGCGGGATGGCCAAGGTGGGCAGGGCGGCCAGCCGGACTACGACGGCGACCTGACCATGTTCAGCAGCGCGAAGTACTATCGCTACCTGCCCGGCAGCTCCGAGCCGGCGGTCACCACCAGGCCCGCGGCCGGCGTGACCTATGTGAGCCGGCCCCAGTGGGTGGCGCTCGGCAATCCTGCGGGCGTGCACTACTACGACGTGCTCGACTCGGGCATCCACACCGACTTCGGCGGCGACATCAGCATCCTCACGCCGGGAGGCCGCACGCTGGTGGGGGTGGATGGCGGGTTTGTGCCGGGCGATGGCTCGGGCGTGCTCACGCAGGGTTCGGGCGAGATCCAGATGTATGCGCGGGACAGCATCCTGCTGGGCCAGAGTCGTATCTTCACCACGTTCGGGGGCAATATCCTGGGCTGGTCGGCGCAGGGCGACATCAACGCGGGCCGCGGTTCGAAGTCCACCGTGGTCTACACGTCGCAGCGTCGCATCTACGACGACTATGGCCGCGTGACGCTGTCTCCGACCACGCCGAACACCGGCGCCGGTATCGCTACGCTGAACCCGATCGCCGAGGTGCCGCCCGGCGACATCGACCTGATCGCGCCGCTGGGCACCATCGACGCGGGCGAAGCGGGCATCCGCGTCTCGGGCAACGTCAACCTGGCCGCCTTGCGCGTGGTGAACGCCGAGAACATCCAGGTGCAGGGCAAGGCCACCGGCATCCCCGTGGTGGCCGCTGTCAACGTGGGCGCGCTGACCAACGCCAGCGCCGCGGCTTCGCAGGCTGCGAGCGCGGCGCAGGAGGCGGTGCAGCGCGAGCGGTCGGCCGCGCGTCAGGCCATGCCATCGGTATTCACGGTGCGCGTGCTGTCCACCGGCAACGAGCCTGCGGAGGGGACTGCCCGGCCCAGGGAAGGCGCCAGCCTGCAGTCACCGGCCTACGACTACAAGGCTGCCGTGCAGGTACTTGGGCAGATGAATCTCGATGAGGCGGCGCTCAGCCAGCTGACACCGACGGAACGAAGGAGCCTGCGACAGCCCTGAGGGAAACGCTCCCACCTTTCCCACGGCGTGGAATTTTAGAGCGCTCGTGACCGGTGCTTCCGAGTTGGGCCCGTCCTGTCGGGCCCAACGGCTGATTGAACGATTAAAGCGCAGAGGCAGGCTGCAAGCTACAGAACGCTACACTAGCTTCAAGTGCAACACCTTGAATCAAGTAAGGTGTTGCGATGACGAAGTACAAGCATCTGAGCGCAGAGGAACGCGCGGTCATCATGATCGAGCATCGGAAAGGCAGCGGCACAAGAGTGATCGCACGACTGCTTGGGCGAAGTGCCTCGACTGTTTCGCGTGAACTGGCGCGCAACCGCGATACGGCTGTACCGCACTATGATGCGACGCGTGCGGCGTCGGCGTACCGTGTTCGTCGTCGAGGTTGCGGGCGTCGCCGCAAGCTGCTTGCCGGCAACGCGCTGTATCAGCATGTGCATGACCGGTTGGTCTACTGGCGCTGGTCGCCGCAGCAGATTGCTGCCAGACTTCGCTGTATGTATCCCGACGATCCCGACCAACGCGTCAGCCACGAAACGATTTACGCCGCGATATACGCCCATCCGCGAGGTGGACTCAAGCAGGCGATGATCGAAGCATTGCGCCAGGAAAAGCCCGTGCGTGGACGCCGACGCACCACGCTTGCTGGCGGCGGATTCGTGCCCGAGGCCCTGCGCATCGTTCACCGGCCCGAGGAGATTGAACTGCGGCAGTTGCCGGGGCATTGGGAAGGCGACCTCATCAAGGGCGCGTTCAATCGTTCCGCCGTGGGCACGCTGGTTGAGCGCAAGACGCGCTTCGTGGTGCTGTGCCGTATGGACGGCTGCACGGCCCAGGACGCCCTGGAGGGCTTCACGCGCCAAATGAAGAAGCTGCCGGCCTTTCTGCGCGAGAGCTTGACCTACGATCGCGGAACGGAAATGACCTGCCATGTCGAACTCTCCAGGCGGCTGAGTTTAGATATCTGGTTTGCTGATCCGCATGCGCCTTGGCAGCGCGGCAGCAACGAGAACACCAACGGTTTGCTGCGCCAGTTTCTGCCCAAAGGCATCGACCTATCGGCAGTCACACAGACCCAGCTCAACGACATTGCCAAATTGCTCAACGGCCGGCCTCGTCAGACGCTTGGCTGGGATACACCCGAGGAAGCGATGGCCAAGGAATTGGAAATCGCTGGATTTGCTAAACGTTGCACTTGACTCTTGAGACCGCCCCCCTTCGCATTTGACTGCCTCCTCGTACGAAGTACGCACAACATGTGGGAGCAGAAAGCCTATATGACGGTCATGTGACGGATATAGCCGATAGTAAAAGTCGTTCTCGAATCCATCGCCTACGTCTTCACGGAGAAATATCGCTGGCTTATTGCAAACATCACACTTTGCGAACGTATGTTATTCAGAAGGGCCTTCTTCGGGAAGAATATTCACTTGCAATGGATGGAAGTTGGTATGCTTTTCACAGTGGTCACAATAGTAGATCAAGGATCCTCCTGATTAATCCAACAATGAATATATGCCTTGGTCGTCCGAATTAATATTATTCACAAACTGATGCTGATGCCGCTAGGTCAGCGGACGACCGTTGTTTGGTCGGGCTCCGGCGCTGGCAAGCCAGCGGCGTGCCGCTGGCGCAAGGGATAGTTTCCGTTGGTCAGAAGGAAATGCGGATCTAAGCGCCCATAGCCGGCGCGGGAGCGAGAAGCGCAGAGAGCGCCAACGCTGGAGAGGAAAATGGCGAAGCCATCGCCAATGTTGCGTTGATTGAACCGAAACTTAGACCACTAGTCCACGATTCGCCAATCCCGCCGTAAGTTGCTCTTTGAATGGCTGCATGCGCATGTAGGCGCGCTTGGAAAGATCAAGCTGATAATCGAGAGACTTGCGAATTTCGGCGTGAATGTGAATCGCGTTGCGTGCCTCGTAGAATTCAATCAACTCATCTTTTAGCCATGGATCTATCAGGCCAAGTGTTTCCGCACACTCTGCCTTTTTATCGAAGCGGACTTTCGACTCGTCTGTTCGACCTATGGCGTCGTACGTCGGGATAATCTTCTTTCCGTCGTGCTCGAGATGCTTCTCAAGGATTGTCATACTTGCGGGAGGTATTGATATTCGCTTCTTCGTCGGGAACTCAGTAAGACCGATCACTGAAGGTTCTGTTGAAAGAACATCGAACAGGATGTGATGGATTACTGCTTCATAGATCGACGCGTAAGACAAAACTTGATTCCTGATTTGTGCTCGCAAAAGCCAATCATTTGCTTCCAAACCTTCTAAGAGCTTATAAATATATCTCGTTGAGATGAACTCTTCACCGAGCCGCTTGGCTAAGTTAGCTTCACCAATGAAGTCAAAGTAGGATATATGCCAAGCCTCATCGGCGATATGCGCGCCAATGTATTGGGAAATTTGGTCTTTTACGGTTTTTTCAAATGCCATGACATTTAAAATTGGTCTGACGTATTAAGTCAACTGACTTGCGTTGATTTATGCACAAGGCGCTACGAAAAGATTGGCCCGGCGTCATGCGTTTGCAGATAAACGAGTAAGATCGATGCAGAGTTTATTCAACTCTTGCGTGAGCAGCGTCAGGCTATATCACTGAAACCCGTACACAGCGTTAATCTGCCGGAGCCTGCGTCAGTATACCAAAGGCGGCGAACAATATTTCGCATGGGTATCTGTGCAGGGACAAATTGTTTCGGTCAGTGACCGCTTTCGAGTAACTGTTCGAAAGGCCGCTAATGGCCGGCCTCAGCCGTCTGCTGCGTTTGTCCACCCTGCGCCCACCCTTCGCCCCGCCACGTAAGGGCCTATTCTTTTCCCTGCCGGGCATCCATAAAAATGGAGCCTCGCGGGCTCCATTCGTTCAGCAGGCTGGTACGCCTTACAGGGCGGCGTCCTTCAGTTTCTTCAGTGGGCGGACCTTCACCTTGACGGTGGCGGGCTTTGCTGCGAACCACTGATCCTCGCCGGTGAACGGGTTCTTGCCAAAACGCTTCTTCGTGGCAGGCACCTGAGTGGCCACGACCTTGAGCAGGCCTGGGAGCGTGAATTCGCCCGCGCCCTTCTTGTGCACGGCGCTCAGGACCGTGTTTTCCAGGTGGGCCAGCACGGTCTTGACGGTCTTGGCGTCCAGCTCGGTCTGGGCGACCAGGTGGGCCAGCAAGCTCGCCTTGGTGAAGGTTTCCTTCAGCGGCTTTGCCACCGGTGCAGCCGCTGTGGTTTTCTTCGCCGGTGCGGCCGCCGCCTTCTTGGTGGGCGCTGCTGCCTTCGTGGCGGCAGGTTTGGCCGGGGTCTTTACGACAGCTTTTGCTTTGGTTGCCATGGATTCTTTCGTGGTTGCTCGTTGATATGTTGCCGTAGAGGCGTCCGCGAGAATAGCAAATTCCATGCGGTGTGTGCGAGTGCGTGAAACCAACGATTACAACTGCGCGCCGATGGTAGCCCTGATCCGGTCACAGGTTCGCGTGCTGGCCAGCCCAAGCAGCTTGCTGACTTCATTGCGGTCGCGCCCGGCAAGTAGCCGCCGGCGGCAGTAGGTGTTGCGCAGCACCCGCGGGCTCATGTCTTGCGCTTCGAAGTCGATCGCGACGAGCGCCGCTCGCACGATCTTGCCAAGACTCATATCCGTGATCGGCTCGCCGCTGGCCCGGAGTGAGAACACGAGGTCGCCAAGGACCGGAAGGGTCTGCCGGCGAATGCACCACTTGGTCAGGATCGGCACCGCGAATGCGGCGAGAGGGATCGTGCGGGTATCACGCGCGCCGTGGGCTGGCACGCGCAGGTAGGGCGGGGCAACATCGGGCTGCAGGTCCTCCCGGCGGGCCGTGCGGCCTTCCAATGCCGTGACGCCGGTGCCGAGGAAGAGTGCCACGATGGCGCGGTTGCGCAAGGCCGCCAGGTCATCCCCGGCGTGGGGCTGCACCCACGCCTGCAGGCGGGCGTCCGCCTCCTCTGGCAAGTAGATGGGGTCCGGCTCGGCCTTCGGCCAATGACCGTCGCGGACCAATTGGCGGGCTGGATTGCTCTTGCGCACACCGATGGCAACCAGGTGGCGACACAAGCGGTCCAGCAGTTTCAAGTAGCGCATGCGCGTGGCGGGACTGTAGCCGCGCGGGTCGGGCGCTTGCCAGAAGGTATCGATATGGTCTGGGCCGAACGTGGCCACGGTGGTGTCGACGTCGAGCAGATGGCGCCGAAAATGCTCGAACATGGCCTGATGCTGGATGATCGAGCGGGCCGCGAAAGGGCGCCGGTCCGCGCCCGACGCCTCGCGGCGCTGCCAATCGGCGTAGGCGAGGGTGGGATTGGTGAGCCAGAGGCTGTCGACGGGTGTCATGACCGCATTTATATACTGAGTGCGCCGGGAGACCGGCAAGGAGTTGGTGGTGCAAGTCCACTACGATGAAGGAATAGCGAGCCACATCGGCCCCGAGCCGTGCGCAGGCCACCGCGAGGTGGTAGGCGAAGCGTCGGTAGGGGAGCGTATGGGCC
>NZ_JBFTNF010000045.1:0-69294 GCF_056397345.1 Cupriavidus sp. 05N38 | reverse complement strand
ATGATGGGCACGGTGCGCACCTATGACGAAGGCATGAAGAAAGACATCCATGCCCGCATGAAGCGCACCACCGAGGCCATCGCCACCAGCGCCGGCGCCGAAGCCACCTTCAAGGTGGTGGAGCTCTACAACGCCACCGTCAACCAGCCCGCGCTGACCGACAAGATGGCGCCCACGCTCAAGCGCGTGGCCGGCGACGGCAACTGGATGATCGCGCCCAAGGCCACCGCCTCCGAGGATTTCTCCTTCTACCAGGAAAAGGTGCCGGGCCTGTTCTTCAACCTCGGCGTCACGCCGAAGGGCACCGATGTGACCAAGGCGGCCTCCAACCACTCGCCCGAGTTCTATGTGGACGAACCGGCGCTGGTCAACGGCGTGCGCGCGCTGTCGAACCTGACGCTCGACTACATGACGATGGCGCAGCGCTGAGGCATTGGCGCGAGCCCCGGGCGGCGCCAGGCGCCCCCGGGGCGCGCGGGCGTCTACAATACGGGTCCTGGCCGCCGAGGCGGCCTGCATTTCCGGACCCAACGCCACCGGGCGCGCGCCGCGCGCCCGCATCCACGCCATGCCCCTGATTCTTCAAAGTCTCGCGCCGATCGGCGCCGCCGATCTCGACGCGCTGCGTTCCCTGGCCCAGGCGCCGCAACTGGCTGCGCGCACGGAGTTCGTCGCCGCCGCCGACGACTGCGCCCCGCTCACCCCCGCCCTGCGCGAGGCCCTGGATGCCTACTGCGGCCCGCGCGCGATCGACTGGGCCATGGTGCCGGCCGGCCGCAGGCTGTCGGACTTCCGCCTAGTGGCGATGGACATGGACTCCACGCTGATCACCATCGAGTGCATCGACGAAATCGCCGATTTCTGCGGCCTCAAGGCCGAAGTCTCCGCCATCACCGAGGCCGCCATGCGCGGCGAGATCACGGACTTCAACGAGAGCCTGCGCCGCCGCGTGGCGCTGCTCAAGGGACTCGACGCCAGCGTGCTGGACCGCGTCTATGAAGAGCGGCTGCGCCTGTCGCCGGGTGCGGAAAACATGCTGCAGACCGTGCAGGCGCTGGGTCTGCGCACGCTGCTGGTGTCGGGTGGCTTCGTGCATTTCACGGAGAAGCTCAAAGCCCGCCTCAAGCTCGACGTCACCCGCGCCAATACGCTCGAGATCGTCAACGGCAAGCTGACGGGCCAKGTGCTGGGCGAGATCGTCAACGCCGACGTCAAGGCGCGCACGGTGCGCGAGGTCTGCGAGCAGATCGGCGCCGAACCCGCGCAAGCCATCGTCATGGGCGACGGCTCGAACGACCTGAAGATGATGGCCGTGGCCGGCCTGTCGGTGGCCTTCCGCGCCAAGCCCGTGGTGCGCGCGCAGGCCAGCGTGGCGTTCAACCATGTCGGCCTGGACGGCCTGCTGCAACTGTTCCCGCGCTGACCGGCCGGGCGTTCCGCCCGCATCCGGCCTCCAGGCCCTGGCCCCCCGGGCCTTCGGCCGCGGCACCCCGGCGCCATGCCGGGGGTTCGCCTCCCGCATCCTCCCGCACCCCCCGTATCCCACCCCCCGTACCAGCCTGAACCGGTAGCGCCAGCGCGCGCGGCCGGCAGCATCACATGCGCAGCGCTTGCAAGTTTAAATCGGAATCATTATCATTTGCCTTTACTTAAATGCTATGAACCTGTCATGCAAGTGCTTGCCGCGCTGCTAGGGTTGGGCGGCGCCTGCTGCTTCTATCTTGCCTCGCCCAACCAGCGCCTCCTGTCCTCGTTCGCGGCAGGCGCGGCGCGTAGCCGCGGCACATGGCTCTGCTGGACGGCGACGCTGGCCATCGCGGTCTCCGCATGGGCGTGGAGCACGTTGCAAGGCTGGCCCAGCGCCATCGCGGCCACGCTGGCCACGGTCGGCACCGGCCTCTCGCTGTGGCCATTCACGGGCGCCTATCTCGATGCCCGCCGCCGGCGCCAGCATGGGGTGACCCGATGACCGCGGCAACCGTGCGCACCCCGCGCAAGCCCCAGCCGGGCATGGGTACGAAATGGCTGGCCGGCACCCTGCTTGGCCTGCCCCTTTCCGTCGCATTGTGCGCGCTGTCCGTGATCTGGCTGCCGGGCGGCTGGGAGAGCGGCGCCATAGGCGCCCTGCTGGCCTGCCTGCCGTTGTGGGTGGTCATCATCAGTGCCGCGCTGCTGTTCCGCAGCAGCCGCGCCGCCTGGCTGTGGCTGGCGGCGGGCAACGCAGCCGCCTTCGGCGCGCTGTGGGCCTGGCGCCTGCTGGCCGCCGGCGCGGCATGACACGGGGCATCGGGACCAACACATGAAAGCTGCAACGCTGCGCCTTTACCAGACCCTGCATACCTGGGTCGGCCTGATGGCCGGCTGGGCCCTCTTCATCGCCTTCTTCGCCGGCGCCATCACCGTCTTCCACGAAGAACTGCATACCTGGCAGTCGCCGCACCGCTCCGTGGCCGACCGCCCGGTGGCGCAGGAGAGCGACCCGGCCGCCCTCGACCGCTTCATGCGTGAGCTGGTGGCGGCGCACCCGAAAAGCGCCGACAGCGCCTACGTCACGCTGCCGACCGTGCACGAGCCGGAGTTCACCGCCTACTGGCAGGACAAGGACGGCGAGTGGCAGACCAGCAGCTCGGCCAAGCTTGAAGCCGGCAGGAACACGCCCAGGGACACTTCGCTCGACGCGAGCCAGGGCGAACTGGCCGCCTTCCTCAACAGCCTGCACTACACGCTGGGCGTGCCCGTGGCGGGCAACTACTTCATGGGCGCGATTTCGGTGCTGTACGGCCTGGCGCTGGTGTCGGGCGTGCTGCTGCACCTGCCGCGCCTGAAGCCGGACCTGTTCGCGATCCGGCCGGGCCGCAACCTCAAGCGCTTCTGGATGGATGCGCACAACGTGGTCGGCCTGTTCAGCCTGCCCTTCCACCTGGTGTTCGCCATCACCGGCGCCGTGCTGTGCCTGGCGATGGTGCTGGTCATGGTCTTCAACGTGCTGGCCTTCGACGGCAAGCTGTTCGAAGCCCTGCCGCGCATGACCACCGCCTCGCCCGAACTGAAGGCAGCGGGGCAGCCGGCGCAGATGCTGCCGGCGGCCACGCTGATGGCCGCCGCGCGCGAACGCGCGGGCGAGCGTTTCACCCCGCTGTCGCTGCGCTACCAGCACTACGGCGACGCCAATGCCTTGATCGAGATCCGCGGCGATACCACGCGCGCGCTCGGCAACTATGGCTCGGTCTCGGTACATGCCGCCGCCGGCCGCGACGACAGCGGCAAGGTGCTGGCCAACCAGACACCCGGCGGGCGCGACGGCAACCACGCCATCTACAGCACCATCTACGCCCTGCATTTCGGCACCTATGGCGACCTCGCGCTGCGCCTGGTCTACCTGCTGGCCGGCCTGGCCGGCGCCTTCCTGTTCTATTCCGGCAACCTGCTGTGGATCGAGTCGCGCCGCAAGACCCGCAAGGCAGATCAGCCGCGCGTGCACCGCCTGCTGGCGCAGGCCACCGTGGGCGTGTGCATCGGATGCTGCATCGGCGTGGCCGCGGCCTTCTGCGGCGCCCTGATCTGGCCCGGACGCACCGCCGGCTGGAGCTACTTCCCGGTCTTCTTCGTCGCCCTGGCGTGGGCGCTGCTGCGTGCCCCGGCGCGGGCCGCCATCGAATTGCTGTGGGTCGCCGCCGCCGGCGCGCTGCTGGTGCCGGTGGTCAACGCGCTGGTAACGGGCGACTACCTCTGGACCGCCGCGCTGGCAGGCCACTGGGCCGTGGCCGGCTTCGACCTCGGCGCGCTGGCGCTGGCCTGCGGCTTTGCCGTGCTGGCCCTGGTCACGCGCCGCCGCGCCCGCAACGGACCGCCCCATTCGGTCTGGGCGCTGCCCGCGCGCGGCGACCCCGCGGCGGCCAAGGTGCCGGCCTCGGTAGCCGAGCCTTCCTGACCCGGGGCCGGGCGCCGCACAGCCCCTTTCCAGGCTTTTCGCCATAACCGTCCGGGCCTGTCCGCAGGCAGGCCCACCTTAACCTTCCTAGGATTCACCCTCCATGTCTAACCTCCACCCTTCGCAAGGGTGCGCCGCCGCATGCGCGCCCGCGCTTCGCCTCTCGCCCATCGCGAGCGCAGTGCTGGGCCTGACCCTCGCCTTCGGCGCGCTGCCGGCCCTTGCCCAGGCGCAGACCGCGGCATCCGCCGACACCACCCTGCCGACCGCCACCGTCACTGCCGCGCGCAGCACCGACCCGGTCAAGGTAGAGCGCGTCAGCGGTGGCGCGCTGGGCGACCGCAAGCCGGTCGACACGCCGTTCTCCGTGGTGGGCGTGACCAGCGAGGAGATCCAGGACCGCATGGCGCTGACCGCCAACGATGTCTTCAAGTACGACCCGTCCGTGTCCATCCTCGGCGACAACACCCGCACGGAGAACTCGTACTTCGCGGTGCGCGGCATGCGCGTGGACCCGCTCAACGGCACCAAGGTCGACGGCCAGAACTTCGTCGCCTGGGATACCGACATCCCGCTGGAGCCGTTCGAACAGGTGGAACTGCTCAAGGGCCTGTCCGGCTTCATGTACGGCTTCGGTTCGCCGGGCGGCATCATCAACTACGTGGTCAAGCGCCCGACCGACACGCCCTATCGCCAGTTCACCTTCGGCTACCAGGCCAACAACATCTGGAGCGAAAAACTGGACGTGGGCGGGCGCTTCGGCGTGGACGACCGGTTCGGCTACCGCATCAATGCCGTCAACGAGGACGGCAACTCGGTCGACCCGAACGTGCATGTGCGCCGGCAGGTGTTCTCGCTGGCCACGGACTTCCGCATCACGCCTGACCTGACCTGGTCGGCCGACGTCATGTACTGGAAGCGCAAGACCAGCGGCACGATCTTCGGCATGTCGTTTGCCTCGGACGTGTCCGTGCCCAGCGCCAGCAAGGTGGCGCGCAACCTGGCGCAGCCGTACTCGACGCACGAGACCGACATGACGACCGTCGGCACGGGCCTCGACTACCGCATCGATGACGCATGGAAGGCCAGCTTCAAGTACCGCTTCGTGCGCCAGAACCGCCTGAACGCGGACAGCTTCCTGTTTGTCGAGGACGCGGCGGGCAACTTCGCCGACACGCAGTACAAATGGAAGACGGCCTACTACTACCAGGCCTACGATGCCATGGTGCAGGGCAAGTTCGACACCGGCGGCATCAAGCATGAAGTGGTGGCGGGCGTGGGCTACCAGACGCAGGTGCGCGAACTGGACTCGGGCATCGGCGGCAACGGCATCTACCTGGGCCAGAGCAACCTGTACAACCCGGTGCTGCTGCCCGAGCAGCCAGGCGTGGGAACGGACTACATGCCCTACCGCGACTACAAGATCACGCAGAAGTCGCTGTACCTGAGCGACACCATCCAGTTCACCCAGCGCTTCTCGGTGCTGGCCGGCCTGCGCTATACGGACTTCGCCCAGAGCAACTACGACACCTCGGCGCAGACCACCTCGCGCTACAAGGCCAGCCCGGTCTCGCCGACCGTGGCGCTGATGTACAAGACGGACGACTTCTCGACCGTGTACTTCAGCTACGTGCAGGCGCTCGAGCAAGGCGGCTCGGCCAGCATCACCAACGCCAACTACCCGCAGGTCTACGGCCCGCTCAAGAGCAAGCAGTACGAGCTTGGCTTCAAGACCGAGCGCCGCGACTGGGGCGCCAGCGTGGCCCTGTTCCGCGTGGACCGTGGCTACGAATACACCAATACGTCGAACGTGTTCGTGCAGGACGGCACGCAGCGCTTCACCGGCCTGGATACCAGCGGCTGGGTGCGCTTCGCGCGCGATTTCCGCCTGCTGGGCGGCGTGATGTGGCTCAACGCCAAGGCGACCGGCGTGGATGATCCGGCCGTCAACGGCAATCGCGTGTTCGCCACGCCGCAATACATCGCCACCGCCCGCATCGAGTACGACACCCCGTTCCTGCGCGGCCTGACGCTGTCGGCCGGCGCCAAGATCACCGGCGACATGTACGTGAACTCGGCCAACACGCAGAAGGTGCCCTCGTACACCACGGTGGACCTCGGCGCCCGCTACCTGACCAAGGTCGCCGGCAAGGCCGTCACGCTGCGCGCCGCGGTCACCAACCTGGCCGACAAGCGCTTCTGGACCACCACCTACGACGGCTTCGTGCTGCCAGGCGCATCGCGCACCTTCCTGGCCAATGCCAGCGTGCAGTTCTGACCCTCCGGGCCTGCCGCAAAAGAGAACGGCCCCGTCTGGCGAAGACGGGGCCGTTCTCTGTTCCGGGGGGGGGGCCGGCCTGCTCAGGCCACCAGCTTCGCTTCCATGGCCGCGCGCAGGTCGGCGATCAGGTCACGGGTGTCCTCCAGCCCGATATACAGGCGCACCAGTTCACCCGCGTGCTCCCAGCCGGCGGGGGGCCAGCTGCCCGCCGGCCGCATGGTCTGCACGTGGTACGGCACCGCCAGGCTGTGCGCCCCGCCCCAGGACCAGCCGATCGCGAACAGGCGCAGCGCCTCGACGAAGGCATCGACCTGCGCGCGCGTATAGCGGTCGCGCAGCACGATCGAGAACAGCCCCGTGGCGCCGGTGAAATCGCGCCGCCACACCTCGTGGCCGGGGCAATCGGGCAGCGCCGGGTGCAGCACCCTGGCCACTTCCGGACGCTGGCACAGCCATTCGGCCACTTCGCGCGCGGCGCGGTCGTGCGCGGCCAGCCGCACTGGCATGCTCGGCAGCGAGCGCAGCACCAGATAGCAGTCGTCGGCGGACACGCCCCAGCCCATCAGCATGCGGGTGCGCCTGATACGGTCGTGGAGCTTGTCGTCGCAGGTCAGCACCGCGCCCATCAGCACGTCGCCGCCGCCCGACTGGTACTTGGTCAGGGCCTGCACCGAGATGTCGATGCCCTTGTCGAAGGGCCGGAAATAGACGCCCGCCGACCAGGTATTGTCGATGGCCGTGATCACGCCGCGCGCCCGCGCGGCAGCGACGATGGCCTGGGTGTCGGGAATTTCCATGGTCACCGAACCCGGCGACTCCATCCAGATCAGTTTCGTGTTCGGGCGGATCAGGCCCGCGATGCCGGCGCCGATCATCGGATCGTAGTAGCGCACCGACACGCCGTAATCGCGCGCCAGCCATTCGCCGTGCTCGCGGTTGGGGCCGTAGACGTTGTCGGGGACCAGCACGTCGTCGCCCGACTTGACCAGCGCGAAATACACCTGCGAGATGGCTGCCAGGCCAGACGGCAGCAGCAGCGTATGACGCGCGCCTTCGATCAGTGCGAGATGCTGGCAGAGTGCTTCGCTGGTCGGCGTGGCGTGCAGGCCGTAGCGCCAGTAGGTGGTGGCGCCGTCGCCGTGCGCGCGCAGTTCCGCCAGGTTGCGGAACACCACGGTGGAGCCGCGGTGCGTGGGCGGCGAGAACGAAGCAAAGCCGGGCGCGATATCCAGCTCCGGCTGGACGGCCACGGTTTGCAGGAAGGCGGAATGGGAGCCGGACGGCTCGGGCGGCTTGCGATCGGACACGATGGTTCCTTGTCTGRCAGTGACTCGATGAGCCTTCGAGCTTACCAGCATTCGGGCATGCGTTGGCCTGAAGCGCCTTGCCGGTCCCTTTGCTGTCCGCCCCTTGCCGTCCTGCCTTGGGCTTACCAGCCCGAGATCGACGATTTTGGCGGCGGCGGCGCGTAAGTGACGCCGCTGTTGGGCGTCATGTCGAACGGCGGGATCACCAGCGTGCCGAGCGGCCGGATCATGAAGGGCAGATTGATGGCCGGGTTGGCCGGATCGGTCCAGTTGCCGCGGACGACGCCAGCGCCGTCGATGGCGCCTTCCCAGTTGCCGGTGACGCGGGTGCCGTCGCTGGACTCTTCCATCAGGAAGGCCCCGTTCTCGTACTCGCCGGCGAGCAGGCGCACGCCGCCGCCGCGGCCCACGCTGTATTCGCCATGCACGCTGTCGCGCTCGTCGGACTTGGGCCCGAGCCGCAGGCGCACCGGCTGGTCGCCCAGCGTGCCTACGTAGACCGGCAGCGACGCGTATTCGGGACGCGGCGACAGGGGCCTGGGCGCGGCGCCCGTGGAGAGCTGCGTGCCCCGCCTGGTCTCGCCTTCGCGGATCGCCTGGTTGATGCCGAAGCCCTGGCTGGCGCCGTCGGCCGCGCCGGCGGTGCTGGTGGACAACTCGGTGCCGCCGGCGGCCAGCGCAGCGCCGCACAGCGCTGCCGTGGCCAGGCCGGCCGCGAGCAGCCGGGCCGGCGCCGGCAAGGACAGGAGATTCGCTAGGCGCCGCAAGTCAGCCTCAGATGCGCTCGAAGATGGCCGCGATGCCCTGGCCGCCGCCGATGCACATGGTCACCAGTGCATAGCGGCCCTGCACGCGCTGTAGCTCGTACAGTGCCTTGACGGTGATCAGGGCGCCGGTGGCGCCGATCGGGTGGCCAAGCGAGATGCCGGAGCCGTTCGGGTTGACCTTGGCCGGATCGAGGCCGAGCGCCTTGCTGACGGCGCAGGCCTGCGCGGCGAAGGCTTCATTGGCTTCGATAACGTCGAGGTCGGCCACGCTCAGGCCGGCACGCTCCAGCGCCTTCCTGGTGGCCGGCACCGGGCCGATACCCATGGTCTTCGGGTCGACACCGGCATGCGCATACGAAACCAGGCGCGCCAGCGGCTTGAGGCCACGTTTTTCGGCAACGCCGCGCTCCATCAGCACCACGGCCGCGGCGGCGTCGTTCAGGCCCGAGGCATTGCCCGCGGTCACCGTACCGTTTTCCTTGACGAAGACCGGCTTGAGCTTGGTCATGTCGTCGATGGTGGCGTCGTGGCGGACATGCTCGTCGGTGTCGAAGGTCACGTCGCCCTTGCGGGACTTCAGCGTGACCGGCAGGATCTGGTCCTTGAAATAGCCGGCGCGGATGGCCGCCGAAGCGCGGCGGTGCGATTCCAGCGCGGTCTCGTCCTGCTGGCTGCGGCCGATGTCGTATTCCTTGGCCACGTTCTCGGCGGTCACGCCCATGTGGATGCCGTGGAACGGGTCATGCAGCGCGCCCAGCATCATGTCGAGCAGCTTGGCGTCGCCCATGCGCGCGCCCCAGCGGGCCGACTGCGCCAGGTACGGCGCGCGGCTCATGCTCTCGGCGCCGCCGCCGATGGCCACGTCGGCATCGCCCAGCATGATGGTTTGCGCAGCGCTGACGATGGCCTGCAGGCCGGAGCCGCACAAGCGGTTGACGGTCAGCGCCGGCGCGTCGGTGCTGACGCCACCCTCCACTGCCGCCACCCGGCCCAGGTACATGTCCCGGGGCTCGGTCTGGATGACATTGCCGAACACCACATGGCCGACCTCGTCGCCGCCGACCTGCGCGCGGGACAGTGCCTCGCGCACGACCATGGCGCCCATCTGGGTCGGGGAAAAGTCCTTCAGGCTGCCGCCGAAGGTACCGATCGCGGTCCGCACGCCGCTCACCACCACCACTTCACGTGTCATCTTGTGTCTCCTGGGCTGATGTTGCAGCGCACAGTATAGCGGCGCGCCGGGGAAAGCGAACGATCGTACTTTTACCTATCCAGGCTTGGCCGCCGGAATCCGGTCAGACTTCGCCCCACAGGTCGTGACCGTCGGCGCCGGTGATCTTCACCTCGACGAACTCGCCGACCCTGTAGCGCCGCGCGGCGCCGGCGGGCGGGTCGATATAGACCAGGCCGTCGATTTCCGGCGCATCCGCGGCGGAGCGGCCGATACCGCCGTCCTGGTTGATCTCGTCCACCAGCACCCGCAGAGTCTGGCCCACCTTGCGCTGCAGGCGGCGCGCGGAGACCTCCTCGGCCACTTCCATGAAGC
This sequence comes from Cupriavidus sp. 05N38, assembly GCF_056397345.1. Classification (NCBI taxonomy): domain Bacteria; kingdom Pseudomonadati; phylum Pseudomonadota; class Betaproteobacteria; order Burkholderiales; family Burkholderiaceae; genus Cupriavidus; species Cupriavidus sp. 05N38. The sequence goes on along the minus strand of NZ_JBFTNF010000045.1, from coordinate 59,462 downwards.
GGGCGCGCCGTTCCTCGCGCACTTCGTCGGGCAAGGCGCCCGGCAGGTCGTTGGCGGTGGCGCCATCCACCGGCGAGTAGGCAAAGCAGCCCACGCGGTCCAGCTCGGCCTCGGCGATGAAGTCGAGCAGCGTCTGGAACTCTTCTTCCGTCTCGCCGGGAAAACCGGCAATGAACGTGCTGCGGATGGTCAGCTCGGGACAGATCGCGCGCCAGGCGCGGATGCGGTCCATGGTCTTCTCGGCATTGGCCGGGCGCTTCATGCGCTTGAGCACGTCCGGGTGCGCATGCTGCAGCGGCACGTCCAGGTAAGGCAGCACATGGCCCTGCGACATCAGCGGGATGATCTCGTCCACGTGCGGGTACGGGTACACATAGTGCAGGCGCACCCAAGCGCCGTACTGGCTGGCCAGCTCGCCCAGCGCCGCCACCAGTTCGGTCATGCGGGTCTTGAGCGGACGGCCGTCCCAGAAGCCGGTGCGGTACTTCACGTCCACGCCGTAGGCGCTGGTGTCCTGCGAAATCACCAGCAGTTCCTTCACGCCCGACTTGAACAGGTTTTCCGCCTCCAGCATGACTTCCGCCACCGGGCGCGAGACCAGGTCGCCGCGCATCGACGGGATGATGCAGAACGAGCAGCGGTGGTTGCAGCCTTCGGAGATCTTCAGGTAGGCGTAATGCTTGGGCGTGAGCTTGATGCCCGCGGGCGGCACCAGGTCGGTAAACGGATCGTGCGGCTTGGGCAGGTGCGTGTGCACCGCCTGCATCACTTCGCCCAGCGCGTGCGGGCCGGTCACGGCCAGCACCTTGGGGTGCACCGAGGTGATGATGTCCTCGCCCTTGGCGTTCTTCTTGGCGCCCAGGCAGCCGGTCACGATGACCTTGCCGTTCTCGCTCAGCGCCTCGCCGATCGCGTCCAGGCTTTCCTGCACCGCTTCGTCGATAAAGCCGCAGGTGTTGACCACCACCAGGTCGGCACCGTCGTAGGTGCCGCTGATGGCATAGCCTTCGGCGCGCAGCTGGGTGATGATCTGTTCGGAGTCGACCAGGGCCTTCGGGCAGCCGAGGCTGACGAATCCCACATTTGGAATACGGTCTTTGTTAGTCGTTGATTCTGCAGGGTTTTTCACGGTTACTTCCAAATGTGGGGCGTGCCGGGCGGGACATGGCCGCCGGGCGGTACGAAGCCAATCGCGCATTTTAACCGTTCGGCAACGTTTGCCGGCGACTGGCGCCGCACATCCGCGCCTGGCGTGCAGGTCCTTGAGGCTTAAGGTACCCGTTGCTCGCCGGCTGCCGGCTGCCGGAGCCGCGCGGCGCGTCAGCGCGGCGGCTCGGTGTGTTCCGCAGGTGTCACCGATCTCACGCCCGCGCGGATAACGCCGCCGGCGAGAGCGCCATGGCGCTCTCGATGACCTCGCGCACCTCGCGCGAATCCTGCATGCGCCGGATCGCGTCGTGCAGCTCGGCAGCCTGCGGCCAGGTCCGCTTCAGATAGCTGAGCCACAGCTTGACGCGCCCGTGCTCATGACAGGAGGCGATGCGGTCCTGCAGTTTCCTCAGATAGTCGGCGATATGGCGGAGCACGAGCGGCCATTCCTCGGCGCAGGCCGAGCGCTCCATCAGTCCGCGTATCCGCAGGGCCAGGAAAGGATCGGACACGGCGCCCCGGCCGATCATCACGTCGGCGCAGCCGCTCACGGCCCGGCAGCGCTCCCAGTCATCGACGGTCCAGACCTCGCCGTTGGCGATGACGGGCACGTCCACCGCGGCATCGATCCGCGCGATCCACTCCCAGTGGGCTGGCGGCCGGTAGCCGTGATCGCGGGTTCTGGCATGCACGACGATGGAGGCCGCGCCGCCTTCGGCCAGCGCGGTGGCGCAGTCGATGGCCAGCGAGGTATCAGACACGCCCAGCCGCATCTTTGCCGTCACGGCGATGCCGGCGGGCACCGCGGCGCGCACCGATGAAACGATACGGTTCAGCAGCCCCGGATCCGCCAGCAGCATGGCGCCGCCGCCGTGCCGGTTGACGAGCTTGGCGGGGCAGCCGAAGTTCAGGTCAAGACCATGCGGCGACAGCGTAGCGGCCTGGGCGGCATTGCGTGCCAGCCACTCGGGATCACTGCCGAGCAGCTGGATCACCATCGGCGTGCCGCCGGGTGTATGGCCGCCGTCGAGAACCTCGGGGGTATCCCGCTCGTAGACGCGATCGGGAAGCAAGGAGCCCGTCACCCGGACGAACTCAGACACGCAGCCGTCGTACCCGCCCGTGCCGGTCAGCACGTCGCGCAGCACGTAGTCCGCCAGCCCTTCCATGGGGGCAAGGAACAGCCGGCTCATGCGAAAGCCGCCGCCGCTGGGCAGCGCTTCTGCCGGCGCCCAGCCGGAAGACCGGAGAACGGGCAAGCGGCGCCTGGAACGGGCCTGGCCGCGGCGGCAAGCGCGTGGCGAATGTCTGGGAATTCGGGGGGCATTGCGATTCGGGCTTTGCAGGCGAGTCCGCAAAATGAATCGCCACATTTGTGATGGATGGCCGGCGCGGGATTCCGCGCGTCAGCCGAATAGGCGTGATTTTAACCGATTGCCCGTGGGGCCCCAGGCGACGGGCCATGGGGAGCGGCATCGAGTCGCCAGCCAGGCGGCGAAAGCGATCAGGAGTCGACGCCATAACACGACGCCACCACACGGCGCGGCACTGGCCGTATCCACCGTGCGGGCACGCCGCGCCCCCGCGAACGGGAGCGGGCGAAAGGGGGCGAAAGGGGGCGAAAGGGGGCAGGCAGGAAGCCGGTGAACGCCCGCCCTACTTCTTGTCGGGCTGGTTGAACGGGAACGTGCCGAACATGTTCTTGGCCTGGCTCTGCATCTGTTCCTGCATCTGCACGAACAGGTTCTTGCTCTGCTCGATGTAGTTGCTCATCATCCCCTGCATCATCGGGCCCTGCATGTTCATGAACTGGGACCACATGTCCGGGCTGAACGGCTCGCCCGAGTACAGGCCCTTGGAGTTCTCGGCCAGCTTGCTCTGGATGTCGATGAAGGCCTGGATATTCTTTTCCAGGTAGGTGCCCATCATGCCCTGCATCGCATGGCCGTAGTAGCGGATGATCTGCGAGAGCATCGAGCTGGAGAACATCGGTACCCCGCCGGTCTCTTCTTCCAGGATGATCTGCAGCAGGATGCTGCGCGTGAGTTCGTCGCCCGACTTGGCGTCGATCACCTTGAAATCCTCGGTGTCCATCACGAGCTGCTTGACGTCGGCCAGCGTGATGTAGGTACTGGTTTGCGTATCGTAGAGCCGGCGATTTGGATACTTCTTGATCAGTCGCTCTGCGCCTTTCTTGGTGGTAGCCATCGGTGCTCTATCCTTTATCGTCGCTGTTGCATGCTGCTGCACCGCATGCTGTGCGGTGCGCAATGGGAACCGGCAGCGGGGGATGCAACGTGTTTGACCTGCAACGCATGATCTATTTTGGTGCGGGCAAGCCGCTGCCCTGATTCTATGCCCAACAAGGCACTATTGAAAGCCGGAGCCTTTAAGGAAAACCCGCACGGGGCAACGGATTGCGGGAAGTCAGACGGCAAAGACCGCCGTTTGCAGCGCAGCGTTGATGCAGTGCGGGCGGTGCGATGCAATATCCGCGACCGGAGGGCATCCGGCCGCCCCGCCCTGTGCCGGTCGCGTTACGCCAACCGGCCTTCGCCCCAAAAGAAAGAGCCCTCCTGAGAGGGCCCTGCAGAGCAAGAAAGGCCACCCCGCACAAAGAGGTGGCCTGCCGGACTCAACCCATGTGCAGACCGCCGTTCAGCGAGAAGTCCGCACCGGTCGCGAAGCCCGACTCGTCCGAGGACAGCCATGCGCAGATCGACGCGATCTCCTCCGGGCCGCCGAGGCGCTTGACGGGAATCGTGCCGACGATCTTGTCCAGCACATCCTGGCGGATCGACTTGACCATGTCGGTGGCGATATAGCCCGGCGACACCGTGTTCACGGTCACGCCCTTGGTCGCCACTTCCTGTGCCAGCGCCATGGTGAAGCCATGCAGGCCAGCCTTGGCGGTGGAATAGTTGGTCTGGCCGAACTGGCCCTTCTGCCCGTTGACCGACGAGATATTGACGATGCGGCCGAAACCGCGGTCGGCCATGCCGTCGATGACCTGCTTGGTCACGTTGAACAGCGAGGTCAGGTTGGTGTCRATCACCGCATCCCAGTCGGCGCGCGTCATCTTGCGGAATACCACGTCGCGGGTGATGCCGGCGTTGTTGATCAGGATATCGACTTCGCCCACTTCGGACTTGACCTTGTCGAACGCGGACTTGGTCGAATCCCAGTCGGCAACATTGCCTTCGGACGCAACGAAATCGAAGCCCAGAGCCTTCTGCTGCTCGAGCCACTTCTCGCGGCGCGGCGAGTTCGGGCCGCAACCGGCCACCACCTTGAAGCCTTCCTTGGCCAGGCGTTGGCAGATGGCGGTTCCGATGCCGCCCATGCCACCCGTTACGTATGCAATGCGCTGAGTCATATCTACTCCTTGATGGCTAATTGTTATTTAAGCTGGCGGCGGGAAAAGCCTTCGCGCCGCCGGCACACCCCTCTGATAGGCCAGTCCGCCACGTATCGCGGGCCGGCCGTCCGCTTCCTTACTTGCGCTCCACCGCGAGCGCCACGCCCATGCCACCGCCGATGCACAGCGAGGCCAGGCCCTTCTTGGCGTCGCGGCGCTTCATCTCGTGCAGCAGCGTGACCAGCACGCGGCAGCCCGACGCACCGATCGGGTGGCCGATGGCGATGGCGCCGCCATTGACGTTCACCTTGGAGGTATCCCAGCCCATCTGCTTGTGCACGGCCAGGGCCTGCGCGGCGAAGGCTTCGTTGATCTCCATCAGGTCCAGTTCTTCCACGCTCCAGCCGGCGCGCGACAGGCAGCGCTTGGATGCCGGAACCGGACCCATGCCCATCACCTTCGGATCGACGCCGGCGGTGCCGTAGGCGCGGATGGTCGCCAGCGGAGTCAGGCCGAGTTCCTTGGCCTTGGCCGCGGACATCACCACCACGGCGGCGGCGCCGTCGTTCAGGCCCGAGGCATTGGCCGCGGTGACCGAGCCGGCCTTGTCGAATGCCGGCTTGAGGCCGGACAGGCCGTCCAGCGTGACACCATGACGCACGAACTCGTCGGTGGCGAACTGCACCGGATCGCCCTTGCGCTGCGGAATCGGCACCGGGACGATTTCCTCGTCGAAGCGGCCGGCCTTCTGGGCGGCTTCGGCCTTGTTCTGCGAAGCGACCGCGAACTCGTCCTGCGCCTCGCGCGTGATGCCGTATTCCTTGGCCACGTTCTCGGCGGTGACGCCCATGTGGTACTGGTTGTAGACATCCCACAGACCGTCGACGATCATGGTGTCGACCAGCTTGGCATCGCCCATGCGGAAGCCGTCGCGCGAGCCCGGCAGCACGTGCGGCGCGGCGCTCATGTTTTCCTGGCCGCCCGCCACCACGATCTCGGCATCGCCGGCGGCGATGGCGTTGGCGGCCAGCATCACGGCCTTCAGGCCGGAGCCGCACACCTTGTTGATCGTCATGGCCGGCACCATCACCGGCAGGCCTGCCTTGATCGCGGCCTGGCGCGCCGGGTTCTGGCCGGAGCCGGCGGTCAGCACCTGGCCCATGATCACTTCGCTGACCTGCTCGGGCTTGACGCCAGCGCGCTCGAGTGCAGCCTTGATGACGATGGCGCCCAGCTCCGGCGCGGGGATCTTGGCGAGCGAGCCGCCGAACTTGCCAACCGCGGTACGGGCAGCGGATACGATGACAATGTCAGTCATTGGGAGGTCCTCTCGAGGTAAATGCGTGAAATGAGTGAATCAGACCGGCGCCGCACGGCGCCGGCCCGGACGAATCTCATGCCTTGGCCTTGACGTAGCGGCCGGGCGCGGGCTCGATGGCGCGATAGTCCTTGTTGCCGTAGTCGGCAGGGGCGGCCTTGCGCGCGCCGGCATGCTTGGCCAGCCAGGACGCCCAGTCCGGCCACCAGCTGCCGGCATGCTCGGTGGCATCGGCCAGCCATTCCTGCGCCGAGGCAGCGACCTTGTCATTGGTCCAGTGGCTGCGCTTCTTCTTGGCCGGCGGATTGATGACGCCCGCGATATGGCCGGACGCGCCCAGCACGAAGCGCACCTTGTTCTCCAGCAGCCCGGTCGAGGCATAGGCCGACGTCCACGGCACGATGTGGTCCTCGCGCGAACCGTAGACATAGGTGGGCACGTCGATGCTGCCCAGGTCCACCGGCGCGTTGCACACGGTCAGCTTGCCCGGCACCTTCAGTTCGTTCTGCAGGTAGGTGTGGCGCAGGTACCAGCAGTACCAGGGGCCCGGCAGGTTGGTGGCATCGCCGTTCCAGAACAGCAGGTCGAACGGCACCGGCGTGTTGCCCTTGAGGTAGTTGTCGACGACGTAGTTCCACACCAGGTCGTTGGGACGCAGGAAGGAGAAGGTATTGGCCAGCTCCACCCCGCGCAGCAGCGCGCAGGGCGTGCCCGCGGCACCGCCGAGGGTGGCCTCGCGCAGCGCCACATGCGCCTCGTCGACAAAGACATCCAGCACGCCGGTATCGGCGAAATCCAGCAGCGTCGTCAGCAGCGTCAGGCTGGCCGCGGGGTGCTCGCCGCGCTGGGCCAGCACCGCCAGTGCCGTGGCGACAATGGTGCCGCCGACGCAGAAGCCGAGCACGTTGATCTGGTCCTGGCCGCTGATCTCGCGCGTGACGTCGATGGCGCGGATGGCCGCGTGCTCGATGTAGTCGTCCCAGCCCAGCTCGGCCATCGATGCGTCCGGATTGCGCCAGGACACCATGTAGACCGTATGGCCCTGCGCCACCATGTAGCTCACCAGCGAGCTTTCCGGCTGCAGATCGAGGATGTAGTACTTGTTGATGCAGGGCGGCACCAGCAGCAGCGGACGGGCAAACACCTTGTCGGTGGTGGCCTTGTACTGCAGCAGCTGGAAGTAGGCGTTCTCGTAGACCACCGCGCCTTCGGTGACCGCCACGTTGCGGCCCACTTCGAAAGCGGATTCGTCGGTCTGCGAGATCTTGCCGCGGCCCAGGTCGTCGAGCATGTTGCGCACGCCGGCACGCAGCGATTCCCCGCCCGATTCGATCAGCCGCTTCTGCGCTTCCGGATTGGTGGCGAGGAAGTTGGCCGGCGACATGGCGTCGACCCACTGCGAGACCGCGAAGCGGATGCGCTGGCGCGTCTTGGCGTCGGCTTCCACCGCGTCCGCCAACTCGTTCATGGCGCGCGCATTGATGAGGTAGAAGGCGGCCGCGTAGTGGAAGGCCGCGCTGCTGCGCCAGGCCTCGCCGGCGAAACGGCGGTCGCGCAGGGCCGTCGAGGGATTGCCGCCCCCCTCGGCCATGCCGCGCCACAGTTCGCTGAAGTCCTTCATGTAGCGCTGCTGGATGTCGGCAAGCTGGTCGGGCGCGAACTTCACGCCCGCCAGGGCGGAACCCGCCAGCGCCTCCAATCCAGGCAGGCCGGGCATGCCCTGGGGCATTGCCGCGCCGTTGCCGTTACCGTTGGCCTGTGCCTGACGGGACCATGCCAGCCATGCAGCTGGATCGAATGGCCCCGGTGCAAATGAAAACGGTTGGGACTTGTCTTCCTTGGCGGAAGCTGCCGCACCTTTGCCGGTTGCCATGATGTTTCGTCTCTCTGCCGTCACTTATTTGAAGGCTGGCCGGGCGCATGCCGCCACTGCGGACTGCCCCGCCGCCAGCCTCGAAACCGGCCCGCGCTGACGCCCTCGGCTGGTGACGCCATGCGGTATGCTTGCCGGACACGCCGCGCCGCCGACCGAAAGGTCCCGGCGAAGCCTGCGAATGCCTGCGAACTGACCTGCCTCGCAATACATTCGAGGCCATTGTTGCCTTGCAATGTTGTGCCTGTCAATGCGGAAAATTGCGCGGACCGGCGCCGCGGGCAAAATGCACCCTGCGCGCCCGGCGCCCATGCTGCGCGCCCCACCCGCACCTCGTGCCCGCCGCTCGCACCGGCCAAAGGGACGAGCTTGCCCGAGAAGGATGACGTTCTGATGTACATCGTTGCAATCGGCTGGATCTATGTGGTCCTGATGATGGCCATTACCGAGCACACCGTGGTCGCGGGCGTGGCCACCTTCGTCTTTTACGGCCTGGGGCCGGTCGCCATCCTGATGTACATCATGGGCACGCCGGGCCGCCGGCGGCGGCGCAAGGCCGAAGAAGCGAGACAAGAGCAGGCGGCAGTGCAAGCGCAGGCGCGGCCCACGCCGCCGGCTGGCGAGGCAGCGGAGGCAGCGGAGGCAGCAGCAGGCGCGGCGCCGCCCGCCAGCGCAGAGGGCCGCCCCGCTGCCCGCGAGTAAACCCGGCAGGCCTCAGGCGGCCAGCCAGACAAGGCTGGCCATGCGGCCGGTGACGCCGTCCCGGCGGTAGGAATAGAAGCGCTGCGCGTCGGTGACGGTGCAGGTATCGCCGCCATGCACGTCGGCGCAGCCGGCACGGGCCAGCCGGGTCCGGGCCAGGCCATAGATGTCGGCAAAGTATTTCCCGGGCGCGCCGGGACGGAAAGCCGCCTCGACGGCAGCCATCTCCTGCGGCAGTGCCGCGGCCAGGAAAGCCTGGCGCACTTCCGCCCCCACCTCGAACGCTTGCGGCCCGATGGCCGGCCCAAGCCACGCCAGCCACCGCGCCTGCGGTCCGGCCCGGGTGCTCATGCCTGCCAGCGTGGCCTCGATCACGCCCGCGCACAGCCCGCGCCAGCCGGCATGCGCCGCGCCCACCACGGTGCCGGCACGGTCGCATAGCAGCACCGGCAGGCAGTCGGCGGTCATCACAGCGCAAACGCGGCCCGGCGTCGTGGCGATGCTTGCGTCAGCCTTCGGCACCACGGCATCGCCGCCGGCGAATTCGTCCCCGCTCGCGACGGCGCAGCCATGCACCTGCTCCAGCCATGCCGGCGCGCTGGGCAGCCGCGCCGCCAGGCGCGCACGGTTGCCGGCCACGGCCGCGGGGTCGTCGCCCACATGCGTGCCCAGGTTCAGCCCGCCCTGGCTGCCGTCCGCCAGGCCATAGGGGCTGACGCTCAGGCCACCCTGGCGCGTGGTCGACAGCGCGCGCACGCGCGCGGGCGCCGGCCAGTCAGGCACCAGCCAGGCGGGGTCAGTCGTCATCGCCGTACACCCACACGCCGTCTTCGCCCTCCACCCAGCCATCGTCCTCATCGTCGGCATCGTCGCCTTCGAAGTCGAGGACGTCGATAAGCGCCTGCAGGTCGTCGGGCGGCGGCGCCTCCCACGAAATGTCCTTGCCCGTGACTGGGTGCACCAGCCCGAGCCGGAATGCGTGCAGGGCCTGACGGCCCAGCGGCACGGGCAGCGGCGCCTTGATGGCCGGACGCTGGCCGCGCCGCGTGGCGGCGCGGTGATAGACCGTGTCGCCGAGCAGCGGGTGGCCGATGGATTCGAAATGCACGCGGATCTGGTGGGTACGTCCGGTCTCGAGCTGGCACATGACCATGGAGACATTGCCGCGTCCAAGCGGCACCGTGCCCAGCGTGCGGAAATGCGTGCGCGAAGGCTTGCCGCTGTTGGTCAATACCACGCCCATGCGTGTGCGCTCGCGCGGATCGCGGCCGATCGGCGCGTCGATGGTGCCGGAGTCGGGCGTCGTGCCCCACACCAGCGCCAGGTAGCGGCGCTTGACGGTGCGCGCCTGCAACTGCCGCACCAGGTCCGTCTGCGCGGTCAGCGTGCGCGCCACCACCATCAGCCCCGTGGTTTCCTTGTCGAGCCGGTGGACGATGCCCGCACGCGGCAGTCCCACCGCCTCGGGATAGCGATGCAGCAGGCCGTTGAGCACGGTCCCGCTCCAGTTGCYGGCAGCCGGATGGACAACCAGGCCGGCGGACTTGTTGATGACCAGCAGCGTGGCGTCTTCGTACACCACGTCCAGTTCGACGTCTTCCGGCACGAAGGCGCGCGATTCGGGCGCGACCTGGGGCCGGACCTCGATGCGCTCGCCCATCTGCACGGCATCGCGCGAACGGCGCGCGGTGCCGTTGACCAGCACCGAGCCGCCTTCGATCCATTGCTGCAGGCGGCTGCGCGAGAAGCCGCTGAGATGGCGGGCCAGCAGCTTGTCGAGGCGCTCTCCATGTGAGGCACTATCGACATCGAACGACACCGGCTGCATTTCGGTCTCGATCGGCGACAGCTGCGCGCCGGCCGGCAGGCCGTCCAGCGCGGCCACGTCGACCAGGTCTTCGAGATCCTCCACCTCGTTCAAGGTGTCGGCAAGATCCTCGGCTTGCTGTGTGGGGCCCTTGGCCGCGGTTTCGGGCAAGGGGCTTGGGCTATAATGCTTGATGCTATTTTTCATCCGGGATACGTTGCCCATGCAATTGATGAGCATGAAGCGCGCCAGCTGGCGCGCAAGAATTGGAGCGATTCTGCTCGCAGGCGGCTGCGTCATGCTGTCGGCATGCGGCCTGCTGTCGGATCAACCAGACGAGACTGCCGGCTGGTCGGCTAACAAATTATATTCTGAAGCCAAGGAAGCCCTCGATTCAGGTGACTTTACCCGCGCAGTCAAGCTGTACGAAAAGCTCGAAAGCCGCTACCCGTTCGGCCGTTTCGCGCAGCAGGCACAGATCGATACCGCCTATGCCAACTACAAGGATGGCGAGACCGCCGCGGCACTGGCTTCGGTCGATCGCTTCATCCAGCTGCACCCGAGCCACCCGAATATCGATTACGCCTACTACCTCAAGGGCCTGATCAACTTCAACGACAACCTGGGATGGCTGGGCCGCTTTTCCGGCCAGGATCTCAGCGAGCGCGACCCGAAGGCCGCGCGCGCCGCGTATGACGCGTTCAACACACTGGTCTCGCGCTTCCCGGAAAGCAAGTACACGCCCGACGCCGCGGCACGCATGCAGTACATCGTGAATTCGCTGGCACAGCATGAGGTCCATGCGGCACGCTACTACTACCGCCGCGGCGCCTACCTGGCCGCCGCCAACCGGGCCCAGCAGGCGCTCAAGGACTATGACGGCGCGCCGGCCAACGAGGAAGCGCTGTACATCATGATCCGCTCGTACGATTCGCTGGGCATGAAGGATCTGCGCGACGACACCGCCCGCGTGATGGAAAAGAACTTCCCGAACAGCGATTACATCAAGTACGGCGAGCGCCGCAAGGACAAGTCCTGGTGGGAAGTGTTCTGAAAGTCAGCCACCCGGCCGCAAAAAAGCCCGATTCCGATCGGGCTTTTTTATTTTCGTTGTCCCCGCCGGCCTCAGTCGGCGGGTGATGCATCGCCGTCACCGGCGCCGACCGCGTCTTCCACCGCCTGCGCGGGCTCGCCGCCATTGCGCAGCGTTTCCAGGAAATGGATCACCGTCTCGGCCTCGCGCGTGCGCTTGAACGGCGGCAGGCTTTGCCAGATTTGGCGGCCATAGGGCTTCTCCACCAGCCGCGTGTCGCAGATCACCAGCACGCCGCGATCCGTCTCCGAGCGGATCAGGCGCCCCGCGCCCTGCTTCAGCGTGATCACCGCGTGTGGCAGCTGATGCACGGCAAACGGACTCAGGCCCTTCTTCTGCAGCACTTCCATGCGCGCGGCCAGCACCGGATCGTCGGGTGGCGCAAATGGCAGCTTGTCGATGATCACCAGCGATAGCGCCTCGCCACGCACATCCACCCCCTCCCAGAAACTCTGGCTGCCAACCAGCACGGCATTGCCCAGTTCGCGGAAACGGTCGAGCAATTCGGTGCGGCTGGCCTGGCCCTGCACCAGCAGCGGCAGTTCGAGGCCACGCTCGGCGAAGGCGTCATAGAGCAGGTCCGAAGCACGCTGTACCGCGCGCAGCGTGGTACAGAGCAGGAAGGCCCGCCCTCCGGCCGCCTCGATCAGCGGCAGCGCGGCCTGCACCACGGCGTCGGTGAACTGCGGCGACTGCGGCGCCGGGAGATCGCGCGGCACGTAGAGCAGGCCCTGCTCCGCATAGTCGAAGGGGCTGGGCAGGGTCAGCGATTTGTCCTTGTCCAGGCCGAGCTGCGCGGCGTAATGGCTGAAATTGCCCTTCACCGACAGCGTAGCCGAGGTGAAGACCCAGGCCCGCGGATGCCCTTCGCGCTGGCGAGTGAAGATCGGCGCGATCGACAAGGGCGTGCGGTGCAGCTGCACGGTATGGGAGAACACCTCCACCCAGCGCACCGTGTCCGGCCCGAAGGCGGCTTCCGGCGCGGCAGCGGTTGCAGCCTCGTCGCCGGCCGGCGCGGGTTTCGGCGCGGCCTTGGCCTCGCTGCGCCAGGCAGCCAGGCGCTGCTCCAGCTCCACCGCGCGCCGATGGCACTGTTCGAGCGATTCGGCGCGCTCGGCCTGGCTCTCGAGCAAGGCCACGAATTCCCCCAGCGCGGCTTCCAGCGCGTCCAGCGTTTCGAAGAACGGCTTGCTGATGCGGGGGTCGGCCTCGATCTGGCTGACCGCCAGGCGCGCATTGTCCTTGGTGAAGGCCAGCCGCAGGTCGCGCGCGGCGCGCTCCAGCGGCGCGGCAATGCGCACCCAGTCGGCCGCGTCCCGCGCGTGCGAGAGGCCCTCGGCCACGGTGTCGCGCGCGATCTCCAGCAACTGGCTGGTCGACAGACTCTCGCCGAAGAACAGCGTGGCGGTTTCGGGCAGCTGATGGGCTTCGTCGAAGATCACCGTGTTGGCCGCCGGCAGCAACTCGGCCATGCCGGTATCGCGCAGCACCACATCGGCAAAGAACAGGTGATGGTTGACCACCACCATGTCCGCCTGTTGCGCCTCCTTGCGGGCACGCATGACGAAGCACTCTTTGTAGTTCGGGCACTCCGTGCCAAGGCAGTTGTCGCGCGTCGAGGTGACGAGCTGCCAGACCGGCGCATTCTCCGGCACCGAGGCCAGTTCGGCCTTGTCGCCCGAAGCGGTGACCTTGGCGAAGCGCGCGATCTCGCGCAGCCACGCCGCGTCCTGGCGCGATGCCAGCCGGCCCTGGGCCTCGGCGCGTTCCAGATGGTAGTGGCAGAGGTAGTTGGCCCGCCCCTTGAGCAGGGCGACCGACACGGGCACATTGAGCGCCCGCCGCACGGTGGGAATGTCGCGCAGGAAGAGCTGGTCCTGCAGGTTCTTGGTGCCGGTCGAAAGGATCACCTTGCCGCCCCACAGCATGGCGGGCACCAGGTAGGCAAAGGTCTTGCCGGTGCCCGTGCCGGCCTCGACGATGACGGTGTCGCTGGTTTCGATCGCACCTGCCACGGCCGCGGCCATGCGCTCCTGCGCATCGCGCGGACGATAGCCCTCGATGGCCTGCGCCAGCGTGCCGGTCTTGGCGAAGATGGTGGCAAGCTGGGCCGCCTGGGCGGCCGCGTTGCCGGCAGGCACGGCGGCGCCGGTGCCGCTGGCGGCACCGCCGTGCGCGTCGCTCGGCGCGGGCGTCAGGGCGGCGGCCGGCGCGTCTGGAATGTCTTCGGAAGCAGGCAAGGCAAGGCTTTCTGGCGAGCCGGCTCAGCGCCGGCCCGGGGATGAGAGGAATGGCAAGGTGATCAGGTCAGGCCGGCACGTCCGGCTCGAGCTGCAACTGGAGCAGCGTGATCGCATCCTTGAGCTTGAGACGGCGCTTTTTCAGGCGCCGCATCTGCAGTTCGTCATGGGTGGCGTCAGCCGCCATGCGGTCGATCAGGTAGTCGAGATCGCGATGTTCGATCTGCAACTCCATGATCTGTCGCTCCAGGGTATTCAGATTGCGGTCCATGGGCTCCCCCGCTCAATGCCGGCGCTGGCGCCGGCGGGCCGGCATGGTGTCGGGCACCGGCTGTTGTCGCCAATCAGGCTATTGTCGCCGGTATTGCCCCCGGCCGTGGGCGCGGCTCGCACCGCTCAGAAACCGAAGGGCCGCGGCGCGGACGCCGGCCCTTGCTGCTCCTTGGCCTTGGCGCGACGCTCGTCGACATCCTTCTGCCGTTGTTCGGCGTCGTGCTGCTTGGCCTCGAAGGCCTTTACGTTCTCTTGCCGCTGCTGCGCCTTCTGCGCGCCCTGCTCCTGCGCTTGCCTGACGCGGGCATCGAAGTCGGCCTGCTTCTTGTCATAGGCCTGCGCATTGGCTGCGCGCTGCGGGGCGCCCGCCTGGTGCTCGGCGTCGCGCAGCTGCTGCTCCTGCTGCTTGCGCTCGAAGCTCGCGCGGCTGGCCTGCTCGTTGGCCTGGCGCTTGGGTTGATCGGCCTCGTATTCGGCACGCCGGATGGCCTGTTCGCGATCGCGCTCGACCGCCTTGAACGCGCGCTCCGCATCGCCCACCTCGAGCTCGCGCTTGCGCAGCACCTGCAGTTCCGCGCGCTGCACGTCCTTGGCCTTGTCCACGCAGTGCGTGACGAAGAACTTGGCGTAGCAATCGTGCGCCGCCTGGCCGTAGCGGTAGTTGGTCCAGTCGCGCGAATCGTTGATGGCCTTGCGCTCGGCGGCGAAGTCCCGGGGCGGCGCCTGCGGCGCTGCAGCTTCGGCGGCAGGCGCAGCACTCTGCGCGGCGCCCGGCACCGGCGCCAGCAAGGCTGCCGCGCTGGCAACCAGCAGGATGAAGTGAGCCCGCAGCGAGCGAGGCATGCGGGTCGCCGCGCGGGTAGCGCGAAGGGCTGGGAACGCGGGCGCGCAAGCGGCCGGATGTGGCTTGACGATCATGCCCCGATTCTAACATCCGGCCTGCTTGTTGCCCCACTGGGGCCGCACCGGGGCCGCACCCGGGCCGCATTGATATCACGCCGGCCGCATGCCGGCGTGGCGGCACCACGCCGGCTTGCGCGCACCGCGTCTCGCCGCGTCGCGCTTGTGGCAAAATGCCCCGCTTTCGACTGACTGTTTTCCTGATGTCCAAACTGCCAGCTTCCGTCACGCAAAAGATCGTGTCGCTCATCGCGGCCGAACTGTCCGTCCAGCCCCGCCAGGTGGCGGCGGCCGTTGAACTGCTCGACGAAGGCGCGACCGTGCCTTTTATCGCCCGCTACCGCAAGGAAGTGACCGGCAACCTGGACGACACGCATCTGCGTACGCTGGAAGAGCGCCTGCTCTACCTGCGCGAGATGGAAGAGCGCCGCGCCGCCATCCTGGCCTCCATCGAGGAACAGGGCAAGCTCACGCCCGAGCTGCGCGCCGCCATCGAAGGCGCCGAGACCAAGCAGACGCTGGAAGACCTCTACCTGCCCTACAAGCCCAAGCGCCGCACGCGCGCCCAGATCGCACGCGAATGCGGGCTGGAGCCGCTGGCCCAGGCGCTGCTGGCCGACCCCACGCTGGATCCGCAGGCCGAGGCCGCCAAATACGTCAACGGCAACCCCACCGCCGACGGCGGCGTGCCCGACGTCAAGGCCGCGCTGGACGGCGCGCGCGACATCCTCTCCGAGCAGTTCGGCGAGACCGCCGAGTTGCTCGGCAAGCTGCGCGAGCACCTGTGGAGCAACGGCCTGGTCAGTTCTTCCGTGATGGAAGGCAAGGAAAACGCCGAAGAAGAAAAATTCCGCGACTACTACCAGTACAGCGAAACCATCCGCACCGTGCCGTCGCACCGCGCGCTGGCGCTGTTCCGTGGCCGCAATGCCGGCGTGCTGATGGTCAAGCTGGGCCTCGGCGAAGAACAGGACGCGCTGGTGCCGCATCCGTGCGAAGGCATGATCGCGCGCCATTTCGGCATCCAGAACCAGAACCGCCCGGCCGACAAGTGGCTCGGCGACGTCTGCCGCTGGTGCTGGCGCGTCAAGGTGCAGCCGCACCTGGAAACCGAACTGCTGACGCAGGTGCGCGAGAGCGCCGAGAACGAGGCCATCAAGGTGTTCGGCCGCAACCTGCATGAACTGTTGCTGGCCGCGCCGGCGGGCCCGAAGTCCGTGATGGGCATCGACCCGGGTATCCGCACCGGCTGCAAGATCGCCGTGGTCGACACCACCGGCAAGCTGATCGACACCGCCACCATCTACCCGCACGAGCCGCGCCGCGACTGGAACGGCTCGCTCGCCACGCTGGCGCGCCTGGCCCGCCAGCACAACGTGATGCTGGTCTCGATCGGCAACGGCACCGCCAGCCGCGAGACCGACAAGCTGGTGCAGGACCTCATGAAGCAATTGCCCGAAGCCAAGCTGACCAAGATCGTGGTCAGCGAGGCAGGCGCTTCGGTCTACTCGGCATCCGAGCTGGCGGCCAAGGAATTCCCCGACCTCGACGTGTCGATCCGCGGCGCGGTCTCGATCGCGCGCCGCCTGCAAGACCCGCTGGCGGAACTGGTGAAGATCGACCCCAAGTCGATTGGCGTGGGCCAGTACCAGCATGACGTCAACCAGCGCGAGCTGGCGCGCGCGCTGGACGCCGTGGTCGAGGATTGCGTGAACGCCGTGGGCGTGGACGTCAACACCGCCTCGGCCCCGCTGCTGGCGCGCGTGTCGGGCCTGAACACGGTGCTGGCGCGCAATATCGTCGACTACCGTGACGCCAACGGCGCCTTCCCCAACCGCGATGCCCTCAAGAAGGTGCCGCGCCTGGGCGACAAGACCTTCGAGCAGGCCGCCGGCTTCCTGCGCGTCAACGATGGCGACAACCCGCTGGACCGTTCCTCGGTCCACCCCGAAGCCTACCCGGTGGTCACGCGCATCCTCGAACACATCAAGAAGGGCCTGCCCGACGTGATGGGCAACCGCGAAGCCTTGCGCGGCCTGTCGCCGACGGCTTTCACCGACGAGACCTTCGGCCTGCCGACGGTGCGCGACATCCTGTCCGAGCTGGAAAAGCCCGGCCGCGATCCGCGCCCCGAGTTCAAGACCGCCACCTTCCAGGACGGCGTGGAAGACATCAAGGACCTGCAGCCGGGCATGGTGCTCGAAGGCGTGGTCACCAACGTGGCCGCCTTCGGCGCGTTCGTCGATATCGGCGTGCACCAGGATGGCCTGGTCCACATCTCGGCGCTGTCCACCAAGTTCATCAAGGATGCGCACGAGGCGGTCAAGGCCGGCCAGATCGTCAAGGTCAAGGTGATGGAGGTGGACGTCAAGCGCAACCGGATCGGGCTGAGCATGCGGCTCGACGACGAACCCGGCCAGGGCCCGGCGCGTGCCGGCCAGGGCGAGCGCGGCAACGCGCCGCGCCAGGGCCAGAACAAGGGCGCTGGCGGCGGACGCCGGGAAGCCGAGCCGAGCGGCGCGATGGCGGCCGCCTTCGCCAAGCTCAAGCGCTGAAAGGCGGGGGGCTACCGCCCCCCTCGCTTGCCCATCAGGCCGGACCGTCCGATCACGGTCCCCGTCTTGTGCGCCGGCTCCGGGTCAGAGAAACCGGCCGCCTCGATGGCCGGCGACAGTTGCCGCAAGCCGGCATTCCTGCGCGCGCTGCGCAGCGACTCCATGCCGTCGTTCCACGCGTGCAGCATCTGCTTGGCCACGTCTCGCCATTGCGGCTCGTTGCGCGACGCCGCGATGAGTTCATGGCCGACCGCCACCGCCGAATCGCACAACGCCTCGACCATGGCCGCATAGCGGCGCGGCGCGATGCCCATGCGTGTGTTCAGCAACCGCTCCAGCGCCTTGCCTGCCGCCCAGGTCTTGCGTCCGTCGATGAAGAGTCCGGGCGGGTTGCTGGCGTAGCGCGGGTAGGCCTGGGTCGTGACGATGTCGTAGACCGGGGTGAACCTCACATCGTCCACGCCCGAGTAGTACAGCGCGATGTTCTTCGCGTGGCAATCGGCATTGCGCACCACATAGTTGACCAGCAGATGCCAGGCCAGGTGTTCCATCTGTGCCTGCAAGGCATCGCGCGCCAGGTAGGAGCGGGCCGCCGCCAGCACCTTCTCCGTGGTGGCAGCGTACTTCTCGTGCGGCGGCAAGCCGAGCAGGCCGCACATGTCTTCCACGCCGTACACCGGCAGGCCCGCTTCATCCACGTCGAAACGCTCGACCACCAGCGCGCGGCCATCGTCCGACATGCGCGTGGCGGCCACCGGCACCACGCCCAGGCGCTCGAGCACGCGCATCGAATGGAACTCGTTGAAACCGAGGAACGGCGTGCTGTCGTCCGATCCCTTGACGATATAGCGGCTGGTGCGCAAGGTGGGCTTGCCAAGCGGCATCGCCTCCTCGTCACGCGCGTCCGGCGCGATGAATTTCGGCACCGCGCCGGAAATGGCCGCGCGGGCATATTCCCTGACCAGGGCCGCGAAATGCGCTTCGGTGTTGTCACCGTGCAGGATACGCTGCACGTCCAGCCCCTGCAGTTCCGTGCCGGGCGCCACGCCCTCCGGCGTGACCGTGACGCGGCCGATGCCCATGGCACCCACCACCGCCAGCAGCGACAGATCGGTGCCGTCGAGCAAAGGCCCGAACTGCTCGCGGATCAGGTTGAGCAGGAAGCCCTCGGGCAGGTTCTGGCGAAAGAAGGGATGCAGGTCGCGCGGCCAGCGCCAGGGCTCTTCGCGCACCGGCATGGCAAGCGAGACGAAGTCTTGCGGCTGTGCCTGCGCGAGATACTTGAGCACGTATTCGTCGCGCTCGCGGTAGAGCGTGGCGACGCGCCGCCGCATGACATGGACATCGAGCCTCATGGCAGCACCCTCATTGCGGCGTCTCGCGCTGCTCGGCCAGGATGTCGTCGAGGGTGCGGCCGTGGCCATGCCTGACCACCTTGAGGTCGTAGCCGGCCGATTCGAGCAGCCTGACCAGCGCGGAGACGCTCATATCGCCGCGGGCGAGGGTTTCCATGCGGGCGACGGTAGTGCGTGCCACCCCGGCGCGGTCGGCCAGTTCCTGCTGGGACAGGCCGGCTTCGCGGCGGACCTCGCGAAGCATCTCGCCGACATCGGCCATGGTTGTCATTCTGTAGCCCCCGAGCATCAAAACAGTTCGAAAACCGTTTTATTGTAGCCGGTGGGCGRCAAAATAAAAGGTCAATCCTGATGCCTTCGGGCTACAAAATTGGGGGAAAGCCCGTATTCTGTAGCCCATGGGCATCAAATGCCGGGCTCCTGGCGCCGAACCGGATCAGATCTCTACCTTCGTCCCCAGCTCCACCACCCGATTGGCCGGGATCTGGAAGAAGTCAGACGGCTTGGCGCCGTTCTGATGCATCCAGGCAAACAGGCTTTCGCGCCACATCGACATGCCCGGCAGCTTCGAGGGAATCACCGATTCGCGGGCGATGAAGAAGGAAGTTTCCATCAACTCGAATTGCATATTGAGCTTGCGCTGCGCGAGATCCAGCACGCGCTGCACGTCCGGGGTCTCCTTGAAGCCGTACTCGGACTTGAGGACAAAGACGCCGCCGCCCAGATCCTTGCAGATCAGGCGGTGATCGTCGTCCACGAAGGGGATGTCGCGCGTGACAAAGCTCAGGAACACCACGCGCTCGTGCAGCACGCGGTTGTGCTTGAGATTGTGCAGCAGCGAAACCGGCACCGATTCGGTATTGCCGGTCAGGAACACGGCCGTGCCTTCGACGCGATGTGGCGGATGCGCCAGCAGCCCGCCGATGAACGGCTCGAGCGGGATGCCGTCTTCCAGGCTGCGGGCGCGCAGCAGCTTGCGGCCGCTGTGCCAGGTCATCAGCAGGAAGAAGGCGGTGCCGCCCATCAGCAGCGGGAACCAGCCGCCTTCGGCGACCTTGAGCAGGTTGGCCGCGAAGAAAGCCAGGTCGACCAGCAGGAAGGTCAGTCCGATCACCGTCACCAGGACGGGGTTCCACTTCCACACATTGCGCATCACCACGGCGGCCAGGAAGGTGGTGATCACCATCGTGGTCGTCACCGCGATGCCGTAGGCGGCGGCAAGGTTCTCCGACTTCTTGAATGCCAGCACCACGGCCACGACCAGGACCAGCAGGATCCAGTTGATCACCGGCAGGTAGATCTGGCCGATCTCGGCGGCGGAGGTGTAGCGGATGCGCATGCGCGGCACGAAACCAAGCTGGATGGCCTGGCTGGTCAGCGAGAATGCGCCCGAGATGACGGCCTGCGAGGCGATCACGGTGGCGCAGGTGGCCAGCAACACCATCGGCAGCAGCAGTGGCTCCGGGACCATCAGGTAGAAGGGATTCTGGATGGCCGCCGGGTTCTGCAGGAGCATCGCGCCCTGGCCGAAATAGTTGAGCATCAGGCAAGGCATCACCAGCACGAACCAGCCCAAGCTGATCGGGCGCCTGCCGAAATGCCCCATGTCCACATACAGGGCTTCCGCGCCGGTCAGCACCAGGAACACCGAGCCCAGCACCACGAAGGCCTGCAGCGAATGCTCCGTCAGGAAGCGCACGCCATAGAGCGGGTTGACGGCCAGCAGGACCGACGGCACGCCCACCAGGTTATACAGGCCAAGCGCGCCCAGGGCCAAGAACCAGACGATCATGATCGGCCCGAACAGCTTGCCCACCGCGCTGGTGCCGCTGCGCTGGATCATGAACAGCGCCACCAGGATCACCAGCGTGATCGGGATGACGAAATGCGACAGGCCTGGCGCCGCGATCTCCAGCCCCTCCACCGCGGAAAGCACGGAAATGGCGGGGGTGATGACCGCATCGCCATAGAACATGCAGGCGCCGAAGATGCCCAGCATCATCAGCATCTTGGCCGTCCTGGAGCGTGGCGCAGCCGTGCGCAGGGCCAGCGCCATCAGCGCCAGCACGCCGCCTTCGCCATCGTTGTCGGCCCGCATGACGAACATCACGTACTTGATGGACACCACGATGGTCATGGCCCAGAACAGCATCGAGATGATGCCCAGTACCGCGTCTGCGCTGAAGGGAATGCCGTGCTCGGCGCTGAAGCACTCTTTGAGCGAGTACAGCGGGCTGGTACCGATATCGCCAAAGACGACGCCGATCGCGCCGATCACCAGTGCACGCTTGCTAGGGCTTTCGACGAAATAATGACTGGTTGCGGTCTGGGTCATGGATATGGGTCTGGTTGAAAGGCTCGCGCAACGCTTCCGGCGCCTGGCCGGACCGCCATGACTGGCGGAACTGGCAAAGCGGCCGAAACAGGCGAAACGGGCGAAACGTGCGAAACGGGCAACAGAACCCCGTCACGCTATTGCATTGCACAAACGCGCGCCATTCTAGATGAAGTGCCGGGAGACGACCACTGGGGAGCATCCTGCCTTGAGAACCTGCCTCGAGCCGGTGACTGGTCAAGCATGCGAGGGAAGCCCCGCCCGGTCAAGCGCTTGCGCGCGCCAGCGCACCAATTCCTGGCAGGGCCGCGCGGGCATGCCGTTGCTGCGTCGCCACAAAACATGCCTCTTAATCCACATCTATACGCCGAGGTAGCGGTCCAGCACGCCTGGCTGCGCGGACAGCTCCGCCGCGGGCCCGTTCATGACCACCAGGCCCTTCTCCAGCACCACCACGCGGTCGGCATTGGCCAGCACGGTGCGGAAGTTGCGGTCCACCACGACCGAGGCGATGCCGGTAGCGCGCACGGTGGCGATCACCTGCCAGATTTCCGCCACGATGCGCGGTGCCAGGCCCTCGGTGGCTTCGTCGAGGATCAGGCAGTCGGGATTGGTCATGAGCGCGCGGCCGATCGAAAGCATCTGCTGCTCGCCGCCGGACAACTGCTGCCCACCGTGAGCGAGGCGCTCCTTGAGGCGGGGGAACAGATCAAGCACCCTGGCCTCGTCCCAGTCGAGCCGGCCGGACGGTCCCTTGCGGGCCGCCATCACCAGGTTCTCGCGCACCGAGAGATTGGGGAAGATACCGCGCCCCTCGGGCACGTAGGCCACCCCCAGCCGCGCCACCTCATACGGCTGGGCACGCGAGACATCGCGCCCGCCGGCGAAGACGGTGCCCTGGCGCTGCCGCACATGCCCGAGCAGGGTCCGCAGCAGCGTGCTCTTGCCCATGCCGTTGCGGCCGAGCAAGCCCACCGTTTCGCCCTTGCCGACGCTGAAATCGATGCCGCGCAGGACATGGCTGCTGCCGTACCAGGCGTTCACGCCGGTGGCTGCGATCATTTCGCTCATGCTGCCTGCTCCTTGCATGCCGCGCGCTGCTGCCCGCCTGCGTGGGCTCCCCCGTGGTCGTCCTCTTCCCCCAGGTATGCCTGTTGCACCTCCCGGTTGACGCGGATCGCGTCCGGCTCGCCGGAGGCGATCACGGTGCCGTTGACCATCACCGTGATCCGGTCGGCGACCGAGAACACCGCTTCCATGTCATGCTCGACGAGCAGCACCGCGTGGCCGTCGCGCAGCGAGCGCAGCAGTGCCAGCATGCGCGCCGACTCCTCCGCGCCCATGCCCGCCAGCGGCTCGTCCAGCAACAGCACGGTGGGCTGCGTGGCCAGGCACATGGCCACCTCCAGCTGGCGCTTCTGGCCGTGTGACAAGGCGGCGGCCAAGGTATCGGCACAGCCGGCCAGGCCGGCGCAATCCATCGCCTCGTCGCCCAGCGCCCGGCTGGTGCGGCAGCGCTGCGCGCCCTCCCACAGGCGCCATGCGCGCTGGGCGCGCGACTGCGCCGCGAGGCGGCAGTTCTCGCGCACCGTCAGCGGCAGGAAGATATTGTTGCGCTGGTAGCTGCGGCCAATGCCCTCGCGCGCCAGCCGCGGCTGCGCCCACCCGGTCACATCGCGCCCCTGCAGCCGCAGGGTGCCCGAGGACGGCGGCAGCTCGCCGGAAAGCATATTGATCAGCGTGGACTTGCCAGCGCCGTTGGTGCCGATCACGGCGTGGATCTCATGCAGGGCGAGGTCGATATCCACGTCGCCCACTGCCGTGAGTCCGCCGAAGCGGCGCGTCAGCTTGCGGGCCGACAAGACCGGTGCGTTCATCGCGATTCTCCTTGGCGGCGGCGCGCGAACACGCGCGCCAGGCTGATCAGCCCGTGCGGCAGCAAGGCCACCGCCACGATGATGAAGCCGCCCATCAGCAATTGCCAGTGCTTGGTCAGCGTGCTGAACCATTCCGCCAGCAAGACGAAGGAAAAGGCGCCCAGTACCGCGCCGGCCAGGCTGCCCGCCCCGCCCAGGATCACCATCAGCATGGCATTGCCAGACTGGTGCCAGGATGCGATTTCCGGGTTGACGAAGCCATACTGGATCGCATACAGGTAGCCTGCCAGCCCGGCGAAGGTCCCGGCCACCACGAAGGCGCCGAGCTGGTAGCGGTAGGTGGCATAGCCCGCCGCGCGCATGCGCTGCTCGTTGTGCCGGATGCCCACCAGCGCGTGGCCGAAGCGCGAGCGCAGCACCAGCGCCAGCCCCGCCACCGTCAGCACCAGCGCGCCGAGCACCAGCCAGTAGAAATGCGCGACGTCGTTGACGTCGAACGGACGCGCGCCCAGCAGATCGAACTCGGGCCGGAAATAGATATAGGTGCCGTCGCTGCCGCCTGCGATCTTGGTGTCGTGGAACACGAAGAACACCATCTGGGCGAAGGCCAGCGTGACCATGATGAAATAGATGCCGCGCGTGCGCAGCACCAGCGCGCCCACCACCAGCGCCAGCGCCGCCGCCGCGCCGAGCGCGCCTAGCAGCAGCAGCCAGCCGTTGCCGGGACCGGCCTGCGGCGCCAGTATCGCGGTAGCGTAGGCCGCCACCGCGAAATAGGCCGCGTGTCCCAGGCTGACCAGCCCGGTGTAGCCGATCAGCAGCTGCAGCGACAGCGCGAAGATCGCCATGATCATGACCTTGCTGAGCAGCTCGATATAGAAGCGCTGCCCTTCCGCGCCCAGCAGCAGCGGCATCACGGCCAGCGCCGCGAACACCGCCATCCAGCCCAGCCCGCCGCGCCAGGGCACGGCCCCGGCACGCACGCGCGGCGCGCCATCCAGTGCATTGATATCGCTCGGCATATCTTCCTACCCCGCCTTGAACAAGCCCTGGGGTTTCCAGAGCAGGATGAGTGCCATCAGCAGGTAGACCAGCACGCCCGAGGCCTCCTGCCAGAACACCTTGCCGAAGGTATCGACGAAACCCAGCAGCAGCGACGCCACCATGGCGCCCTTGACAGAGCCGATGCCGCCGATCACCACCACCACGAAGCACACGATCAGCACCTGGCCGCCCATGCCCGGGTAGACCGAGGACACCGGCGCGGCGATCATGCCGGCCAGCACCGCCAGCGCCACGCCGAGCGCGAACACGAACCGGTACAGCACCGTCACGTTGATGCCGAGCGACTGCACCATCTCCCGGTTGGTGGCGCCGGCGCGGATCATCATGCCCAGGCGCGTGCGACGGATCACCACGTACATGGCGGCCGCCACCAGCAGGCAGATCGCCGAGATGAACAGGCGATAGACCGGATAGGTCATGTCGTTGCCGATCGGCAGCGCCCAGTCGAGGATGGGCGGCACGGTGACACCGTGGACGTCGTCGTCCACCAGGATGCTGCGCATTTCCTCGAAGACCAGGATCAGGCCGTAGGTCATCAGCACCTGCTGCAGGTGCTCGCGCTGATAGAGATAGCTGAAGAACACCCACTCAAGCACATAGCCGAATGCTACCGCCAGCACGATGCCCAGCGGGATGGCGACCAGCAGGTTGCCGGTCAGCCCGGCCAGCGTGAAGGCCAGGTAGGCGCCCAGCATGTAGAAGCTGCCATGGGCGAGGTTGATCACGCCCATGATGCCGAAGATCAGCGTCAGGCCGCTCGCCACGAGGAAGAGCAGCAAGCCGTACTGGATGCTGTTAAGGCACTGTATGAAGAAGGAAACGATATCCATGGATGCCCATGCGCCAAAGCGGCAACGCAGTTGCGGTATGCGACCGCGCCGTCCCGCGGCTGGCGCGGGGACGCGGCGCGGAGGAACTGACTTTGGCCCGCCACCGCGCGATCGGCGGGCCGCGGCGGTCAGCCGCCATCAGCCGCTCAGAGGCGGCAGCCGCGCGCCGGATCGGCCAGCGCCTTCACGGCGATGCCGCCGATCTTGTTCTCGCGGCCATCGACCTTGCGCAGGTAGAAGTCCTGCACCGGGTTATGCGCCTTCGACAGCGTAAAGGAGCCGCGCGGGCTGTCCACCCGGGTCTGCTCCATCGCCTTGATCACCTCGGCCTTCTTGCCCATGTCGCCCTTGACCGCGTTCGCCCCCGCGGCCAGCAGCTGGGCGGCGTCGTAGCCTTGCACCGCGTAGACGTCCGGCTGCAGCTTGTAGGTCTTGGCGTAGCCCAGGCGGAAGCTCTGGTCGCGCGGGTTGGCCAGGCCGTCGGCGTAGTGCAGCGTGGTTTCCAGGCCCTGCGCGGCCGGGCCCTGCGCCTCCAGCGTGCCGTCGGTGAGGAACCCCGAAGCGTACAGCGGGATCTTGTCCTTGAGGCCAGCCGCGGCCCAGTCCTTGACGAACTTCACGGCGCCGCCGCCGGCGAAGAACACGAACACGGCGTCCGGCTTGATCGACGCCACCTCGGTGATCAGCGCCTGGAACTCGACATTGGGGAACGGCAGGCTCAGCTCCTTCACCACCTTGCCGCCCTTGGCCTCGAAGGCCTCCTTGAAGCCCTTGACCGACTGCTCCCCGGCCGCGTACTTCCATGTCAGCGTGACCACCTTCTTCATGCCGCGATCGGCGAGCACATGGCCCATGGCATAGCCGGGCTGCCAGTTCGAGAACGAGGAGCGGAAGATGTTCGGGCCGCACAGCGGGCCGGTGGCTTCGTCCACGCCCGCGTTGGGAATGATCAGCAGCGTGTTGTTTTCCTTGGCCACCTTGACGATGCCCATCTGCACGCCCGAATGCACGGTGCCCACCACCACGTCGACCTGGTCGCGCTTGATCAGCTTGGTGGCATTCTCCGGCGCCTTGGCCGGATCGGACTCGTCGTCGACCTTGAAGTATTCGATTTCCCGGCCGCCGAGCTTGCCGCCCTGCTCCTGCACATACATCTTGAAGCCGTTCTCGATGGCATTGCCGAGCGACGCGTAGGTGCCCGTGTAGGGCAGCATGAACCCGACCTTGATCTTGCCGGTGCCCTGGGCGGCAGCGCCGCCGGCGAAGGCAAGGGATGCCGCGATGGCAAGGCAAGCGGGGGCCAGCCCGCGCGATGTAAAGCGATGCATGGATGTCTCCTCTGGTGGTCAAGCCGACTTCCGTCGCCGTGGCATGCATCGCCCGCCGGCAGGCTCCGCACCGTGACGGCCAGGCGTGCGCCGCAAAGGCGCCACGGATGACCGCAATGGCAGGAAACGCAGGCTGACGCGCAGGGGCGCGAAATTATTTTAGGTATGAAGTATGTGTCGTTATAAACCGGACTGCCGCCTGCGTCAACGGGTCCGGCTGGTCGCGATGTGGCGAGTGCCCGCACCGCGCGAGTTTAAGCAGCACGGTTTGCGGCGCATATCGATGGATACCCTCGATCTGTTCCATGGTCCCGTACTCGTCGTCCTCGCCCTGCACCGCCAGTACCGGGCAGCGCAGTTGTGCCAGCAGCGGGCGCAGGTCGAAGGCGCGGAAGGCGGGGTCGAGCCAGATGTCGTTCCAGCCCCAGAAGGCCGAATCCACATCGTCGTGGTAGCGCGCCAGCTTGCTGCGCAGGTCGGTCTGCAGGTAGGCCTCGCGCGTGGCCTGGATGCTGGTGACCGAGATGTCTTCCACGATGATGTGCGGCGCCAGCACGGTGATGCCATCCACCGCCTGGGGGAAGCTGGCCGCATGGATCAGCGCGATCGAGCCGCCGTCGCTATGGCCGAACAGCCAGGGCGCGCCCTGGCCGCGGCCAGGCCCGATGTCCAGCGCATCGAACAGCGCAGGCAAGGCCTCGCGCGCCTGGCGGTGCATGAAATCGACGCCCCACTTTTCCTCGGCCGGGCGCGGCGTCGCGCGGCCGTAGCCGTAGCGCGAGATCACGAGGCCGCGAAAATCGCCGGCCTCGCAGAGCGTGGCGGGATAGTCGCGCCACAAACCGACCGAACCGAGGCCTTCGTGCAGGAAGACCAGCAGCGGGCGTTCGCGCCGTTCGGGCCTGAGCCACTGCACCTCCACCCGGATACGGCGGCCGTCGAAGGGAATCTCAACCAACTCGCTTTGCATGCATCTGCCTGTTGTTGCTGTCTTGTCGCTGTCTCGTCGCTGTCTCGTCGCTGTCTCGTCGCTGTCTCGTCGCTGTCTCGTCGCTGTCTCGTCGCTGTCCTTGCCTTGCGCTGCCGATCCCGGCCCGTCAGCCCGCATCGGCCGGCGCCGGGCGGGTGGCTTCGGCGGCGCCGGCGGCTTCTTCGCGCTGGCGCAGGCGGAAGCGCTGGATTTTGCCGGTGGCGGTCTTCGGCAGCTCCGCCACGCACTCGATCTGGCGCGGGTATTTGTAGGGCGCCAGGCGCGACTTGACGAAGGCTTGCAGCTCCGCGGCCATCCCCTCGTGCCAGGGCTGGCCCGGCCGCGGCACGACGAAGGCCTTCGGCTTGACCAGCCCGTCGGCATCGCTCACGCCGATCACCGCGGCTTCGAGTATCGCCGGATGCTGGGCCAGCACGGCCTCCACCTCGAACGGCGAGACATAGATGCCGCCTACCTTGAGCATGTCGTCGCTGCGCCCCGCGTAGATGAAATAGCCATCGGCGTCCTGCAGGTACTTGTCGCCGCTGCGCGTCCATTCGCCCACGAAGGTGTCGCGGCTCTTGTCGCGGTTGCCCCAGTACATCAGCGCGGCGCTGGGTCCCTTGATGAAGAGGTCGCCGATCTCGCCCGGCGCGCACGGATGGCCCGCCTCGTCGAGCAGCTTGACCTCGTAGCCCGGGACCGGCTTGCCGGTGGTCCCGTAGCGCACCTCGCCGGGCCGGTTCGAGAGGAAAATGTGGAGCATCTCCGTCGAGCCGATGCCGTCGAGGATGTCGCAGCCGAAATGCGCCAGGAAGCGGTCGCCGATATCCCTGGGCAGCGCCTCGCCCGCCGAGGTACACACGCGCAGCGAGACCTGCGCGCGCGGCGGCAGCTCGGCCGCCGCCAGCATGCCGGCGTAGAGCGTGGGCACGCCGCAGAACACGGTCGGGCGCTGCTCGCACAGGCGGCGGAACACGGCCTGCGGCGTGGGCCGCTCGGCCATCAGCACGGTGGTGGCGCCCACGGAAAGCGGAAAGGTGAGCGCATTGCCAAGCCCATAGGCGAAGAACAGCTTGGCCGCCGAAAACACCACGTCGTCCTCGCGCAGGCCCAGCACCTGGCGCGCATAGAGATCGGCGGTATGGAACAGGTTGCCGTGGGTATGCACCGTGCCCTTCGGGCGTCCGGTGGAGCCGGATGAATAGAGCCAGAAGGCAATGTCGTCCTGGCGGGTGGCGGCCGCCTCGGCCAGGGCGATGCCCTGCTCCGCCATGCCGGCCACGCTCGGCGCGGCACGGTCATCATCGGCATCGGGCGCGGCGAGGACAAATGCGGGCGCGCAGCCCGCCCTGGCGGCGGCTTGGCGCAGCACGCCCGCCAGTGGCGCCGAAACCACCACGGCGCGCGCGCCGCTGTGCTCCAGCATATAGGCGTAGTCGTCGACGGTCAGCAACGTATTGACGGCCACCGGCACCACGCCGGCCAGCAGGCAGCCGAGGAACGCCGTGGGGAAATCGATGGTGTCGAGCGCGCACAGCAGCAAGCGCTCCTCCGGGCGTATGCCGCTGGCCAGCAGGGCCGACGCGAAGCGGCGGCAACGCTGCTCGAGTGCCGCGAAGCTCAGCGTACCGGTGTCGTCTATATAGGCGGTCTTGGCGCCGCGGCCGGCGGCAAGGTTGCGGCCGAGCAGGTCGGCTGCCGCGTTGTAGCGGGCCGGCAGCGCGGCCACGGCTGCTCCGGCCGGCGGTTGCGGGGATGCAACTGGGGGCGTCATGTCTCCACTCCTCGGTGCCGTTCCCGGGATGCGCATGGCGCCCGGGGATACGAAGTCGGTTTTTTTCGGCAGCGTGCTTGTCTGCTTCTTTTGACAATGCATTTTATTGCATATCGACTATTATGCAAGCAGAGAAATGCACTATATGACACGAGTAATGTGTCGCTTATAATCGCCACCCCGCCGCAACCGGCGGCCTTCCATCATCTCCTTTGCCGCCCCGCCATGCGCCGCGATCCTGACCCCCTGCTGGCCCCCGACCCCGCCGGCGCCCGCCACCCCGGCGAGCGCGACCCCTACCTGACCCAGCTGGGCGAGCGCATCCGCTCGCTGCGCGCTGCGCGCGGCATGTCGCGCAAGGACCTGGCGCGCGGCGCCGAGGTGTCGGAGCGCTACCTGGCGAACCTGGAAACCGGCACCGGCAACGCGTCTGTGCTGCTCCTGCGCCAGGTCGCGCGCGCGCTCGACGTGCCGCTGCCGGTGGTGCTGGCCGAGATCGACAACCGCCATGCACAGGACGGCCAGCCGGCCGCCGAGTTCGCGCAGATGGTGCAATGGCTGGCGCAACTGCCCGCGGGCGACCTGGCGCGCGTGCGCGAAGCCTGCCGCCACGCGCTGGCGCCATCCGAATCGCACGATGCGCGCCACCGCCGCATCACCCTGATCGGCCTGCGCGGCGCGGGCAAATCCACGCTGGGACGCGCCCTGGCCGAGGCCATGGAAGTGCCCTTCGTGGAACTCAACGGCGCCATCGAACAGGAAGCCGGCGCCAGCCTGGCGGAAATCCACTCGCTCTATGGCCAGGCCGCGTACCGCCGCTATGAAATGCGCGYGCTGGAACGCGTGCTGCGCGACAACGACCGCATGGTGCTCGCCACGCCTGGCAGCCTGGTCTCCGAGCCGTCGACGTTCAACCTGCTGCTGGCGCGCTGCTACACCGTGTGGGTAAGAACCTCGGCCGAGGAACACATGGCGCGCGTGGTGGCGCAGGGCGATATGCGGCCGATGGAAGGCAACCGCGAAGCCATGGCCGACCTGCGCCGCATCCTGCAGGCCCGCACGCCACTCTATTCCCGCGCCGACCTGACGATCGACACCAGCGGCCAGGATCCGGCCGCGTCCCTGCAAACGCTGCGCGCGCAACTCCGGCTGATCGGCGCCTGAGCATGCGCGTGCGCGGCCGGCCTAAGGCTGACCCGGGATTGCGCCGTGCGTCTCAATGCACTATATTTCATCGCACAAGGTGATCAAAAATATAATGCATACAGGAGACCACGATGTCCGACACCGCTGCGTCCGCATCCCCATCCGGTGACCAGGCAACACCGGTCACGTTCGAACGCGACCCGGCCCAGTATCGCCACTGGAAACTGACCTTCGACGGCCCGGTCGCCACGCTCGCCATGGACGTGGACGAGAACGCCGGGCTGCGCCCCGGCTACGCCTTAAAGCTGAATTCCTACGACCTCGGCGTCGACATCGAACTGCACGATGCCCTGCAGCGCATCCGCTTCGAACACCCCGAGGTGCGCACGGTGGTGCTCACCAGCGCGAAGGACCGCATCTTCTGCTCCGGCGCCAATATCTTCATGCTCGGCAAGTCGTCCCATGCGTGGAAGGTGAATTTCTGCAAGTTCACCAACGAGACCCGCAACGGCATCGAGGACGCCAGCCGCCACTCCGGCCTGAAGTTCATCGCCGCCTGCAATGGCACCACCGCGGGCGGCGGCTACGAGCTGGCGCTGGCCTGCGACGAGATCGTGCTGGTGGACGACCGTGCCTCGGCCGTCAGCCTGCCGGAGGTGCCGCTGCTGGGCGTGCTGCCCGGTACCGGCGGCCTGACGCGCGTCACCGACAAGCGCCGGGTGCGGCGCGATCATGCCGACATCTTCTGCACCACCACCGAAGGGGTGCGCGGGCAACGCGCGCGCGACTGGAAGCTGGTCGATGAAGTGGTCAAGCCGGCCCGCTTCGCCGAATACGTGCAGCAGCGCGCCCTGGCGCTCGCCGCCGGCAGCGACCGGCCCGCGAACCAGCGCGGCGTGCGGCTCACGCCGCTCTCGCGCAGCCAGGATGCCCACGGCTATCGCTACGACACCGTGCAGGTCCACCTGGACCCCGCCGCCCGCAAGGTGACGCTGACCGTGGCCGGGCCCGGCAAACACCAGCCGCAGACGATCGAAGCCATCGTCGCCGCGGGGGCCGACTGGTGGCCGCTGAAGATGGCGCGCGAACTGGACGACGCCATCCTCACGCTGCGCGCCAACCACCTGGACCTTGGCATCTGGATCCTCAAGACCGAAGGCGACCCGCGCCAGGTGCTGGCCAGCGACGCCCTGCTGGCGGCGCATGCCGGGCACTGGTTCGTGCGCGAGACCATCGGCATGCTGCGACGCACGCTGGCGCGCCTGGACGTCACCTCGCGCAGCCTGTTCGCCCTGATCGAGCCGGATTCCTGCTTTGCCGGCACATTGCTGGAGCTGGCGCTGGCCGCCGATCGCAGCTACATGCTGCATTTGCCCGACGCGCCCGACGACGCGCCGCGCCTGTTTGCCAGCGCCGCCAACTTCGGCAGCTATCCGATGCCCAACGGCCTCACGCGCCTGGCCGCGCGCTTCTACCAGGACGAAGCCGCCATCGAAGCCGTGCGCAGCCATGCCGGCGCGCCGCTCGACGCGCTCAGCGCGGCCTCGCTCGGGCTGGTCACCGCCACCCCGGACGACATCGACTGGGAAGACGAGATCCGCATCGCCATCGAGGAACGCGCAAGCCTGTCGCCCGATGCGCTGACCGGGCTCGAGGCCAACCTGCGCTTCGGCCCGGTGGAAACCATGGCGACCCGCGTCTTTGGCCGCCTGACGGCATGGCAGAACTGGATCTTCAACCGCCCCAACGCGGTCGGCGAGCAAGGCGCCCTCAAGGTATTCGGCACCGGCAACAAGGCCCGCTTCGACCGCGAGCGCGTGTAGGCCCGCACAGACATTACAAGCCGGCTCGCACAAGAAGCCGGCGCAGACATGGAGACCCCCGTGAGCATCGACTACAGCCAGAAGATCCCCAACAACGTCAACCTGTCCGACGACCGCGCCCTGCAGCGCGCACTCGAACACTGGCAACCGGCCTTTCTCGACTGGTGGCGCGACATGGGGCCGGAAGGCTCGCATCAGCACGACGTCTACCTGCGCACGGCCGTATCGGTGGATCCTGCGGGCTGGGCGCATTTCGAGCACGTCAAGATGCCGGACTACCGCTGGGGCATCTTCCTGCAGCCTGCGGACCCGGGGCGCCGCATCCATTTCGGCGAGCACAAGGGCGAGGCGGCCTGGCAGGAAGTCCCGGGCGAGCACCGCGCCAACCTGCGCCGCATCATCGTCACCCAGGGCGATACCGAGCCGGCCTCGGTGGAGCAGCAGCGTCACCTCGGCATGACCTGCCCTTCGCTCTACGACCTGCGCAACCTGTTCCAGGTCAATGTGGAGGAAGGGCGCCACCTGTGGGCCATGGTTTACCTGCTGCACCGCCATTTCGGCCGCGATGGCCGCGAAGAAGCCGAGGCCCTGCTGGGCCGCCGCTC
Organism: Cupriavidus sp. 05N38; assembly: GCF_056397345.1. NCBI lineage: Bacteria > Pseudomonadati > Pseudomonadota > Betaproteobacteria > Burkholderiales > Burkholderiaceae > Cupriavidus > Cupriavidus sp. 05N38. The sequence goes on along the minus strand of NZ_JBFTNF010000045.1, from coordinate 27,083 downwards.
CGGCGACGAAGACAACCCGCGCATCCTGGGCGCCTTCAACGAGCGCACCCCCGACTGGCTGGCCTTCTTCATGTTCACGTACTTCACCGACCGCGACGGCAAGTTCCAGCTATGCGCGCTGGCCGAGTCGAGCTTCGACCCGCTGGCGCGCACCACGCGCTTCATGCTGACCGAGGAGGCCCACCATATGTTCGTGGGCGAATCGGGTGTCTCGCGCGTGATCCAGCGCACCTGCGAAGTCATGCGCGAGCGCGATATCCGCGATCCGGCCGACGTGCGCGCCGCCGGCGTGATCGACCTGCAGACCATCCAGCGCTACCTCAACTTCCACTACAGCGTGACGATCGACCTGTTCGGCGCGGACCAGTCGTCCAACGCCGCCACCTTCTACAGCGCCGGGCTCAAGGGCCGCTTCGAGGAGGGCAAGCGCGACGACGACCATGTGCTGAAGAACGATGTCTACCGCATCCTCGACGTCAGGGACGGCCGCCTGGGCGAGCGCGAGGTGCCCATGCTCAACGCACTCAACGAAGTGCTGCGCGATGACTACATCAAGGATTCCGTGGGCGGCATCGCGCGCTGGAACAAGGTGATCGAGAAGCACGGCATCGATTTCCGCCTGACCGTGCCGCACAAGGCCTTCAACCGCAAGATCGGCAGCTTCGCCAATGTCCATGTGTCGCCGTCCGGCGAACTGCTGACCGAGGCGCAATGGCAGGCCCGCGAGCGTGAATGGCTGGCCACGGAAGAAGACCGCGCCTTCGTGGCCTCGCTGATGGGGCGCGTGACCGAGCCCGGCAGGTACGCCAACTGGATCGCGCCGCCGATGGTGGGCGTCAACCGCCAGCCGGCGGACTTCGAGTACGTGCGCTTCAACTGACGGACCGGGCGACGACCCGGCCGGCGGTACAGGAAACGGGCGGTGCAGCGGCGGCAGCAGACCGGCCGCCGCCGCCAAACCGAGAGAGACAAGAGATGGGCGCCCCCGACATCATCAAGCAGCACCTGATCGACCCCGAGATCTGCATACGCTGCAATACCTGCGAAGACACCTGCCCGATCGACGCGATCACCCACGACGACCGCAACTACGTGGTCAGGGCCGACGTATGCAACGGCTGCGGCGCCTGCCTGCCGCCCTGCCCGACCGGCGCCATCGACAACTGGCGTTTGCTGCCCAAGCGTGACGCCTATCCCGTCGAAGCCCAGCTGCTGTGGGATGAACTGCCGGCAAGCGTCCCGTTGCCGGCGGACCTGGGCGCCCCCGCGGAGCCGGACGGGCCCGCGCCAGATGGCGTGCCGGTGGCGCCACCGGAGGCGCTGGCGCAGCAGGTAGAGACCAGCCGCCACGCCTCGCCGAGGGCGCCGTGGTCGGCCGCGCATCCCTATGTGAACCTGCACGGCGTGCGCGCGCCGGTCGCGGCTGTCGTGGCCGGCAATTACCGCCTGACCGCCGAGGACGCTTCCAGCGACGTCCACCACATCGTGCTGGATTTCGGGCAGCACTTTTTCCCCGTGCTCGAAGGCCAGGCCATCGGCATCGTGCCGCCCGGCACCGATGCGTCCGGCAAGCCGCACTACATCCGCATGTATTCCATCGCCAGCCCCCGCGACGGCGAGCGGCCCGGCTACAACAACCTGGCGCTCACCGTGAAGCGCGTGCTGCAGGATCACGAAGGGCGTCCGGTAGCCGGCGTGGCGTCAAACTTCCTGTGCGACCTGGCGCGTGGCGACGAAGTGCGCGTGGTGGGCCCGTTCGGCAGCACCTTCCTGATGCCGAACCACCGCGAAGCCAGCGTGATGATGATCTGCACCGGCACCGGCTCGGCCCCGATGCGCGCCATGACCGAGCGGATGCGCCGCAACCTGGACCATTTCGCCGGCCAGCGCATGCTGTTCTTCGGCGCGCGCAATGCGCGCGAATTGCCGTACTTCGGCCCGCTGATGAAGTTGCCGCCGAGCTTTCTCGATATCCATTTCGCCTTTTCGCGCGATCCCGGCCAGCCCCGCCGCTATGTGCAGGACGCCATCCGCGAGGCCAGCGCGCGCGTGTGCGAGTTGCTCAACGACCCGCACGGCCATGTCTACATCTGCGGGCTCAAGGGCATGGAGGAAGGCGTGCTGAACGCGTTCGCGCACGCCTGCGCCGCCACCGGCCTGCCCTGGCCGGAGCTGGAGGCGGCCATGAAGGCGGAGGGCCGCCTGCATATCGAGACCTATTGAGCGAATGACAGGGTACGCAAGAGACGCAGGGACCACGCCGGGACTTCCCGGGAGATTATCCGCAAGGTGTTGTTTAGTGCTTCCCTTGCGAAACGTGGCGCCTATAATGTTTCTCAAGAAACAGGAGCGAGGCGATGCAAACCAGGCAAGTTTCCGACCATGTATCCGAGCGTATTCCTGACCGTGGCTCAGCAGCCAGTCCGGATCCCGGCACCACCCTGACCAAGGCCGTCATGCGCGCGGCCGGCTTCCTGGGCATCAGCCAGGCAGGCGTGGCCAGCGTGCTGGGCATCAGCACGGCATCGGTGTCGCGCATGGCTTCGGGCGGCTACGTGCTCGATTCGCACCGCAAGGAGTGGGAGTTCGGCGTGCTGTTCGTGCGCCTGTTCCGCTCGCTCGACGCCATCCTGGGCCACAGCGACCAGGCCCGCCTCTGGCTGGCCAACGAAAACCTGGCTCTCGGCGGCAAGCCGAGCGATCTGATCCGCACTACCGAGGGCCTGGTACGTGTCGTCCACTATCTGGATGCAACCCGCGGTCGCGTCTGAGCGCCGGCCGTTCGCGCTGACGCTCTGGCGCGCGGTGGAGGCGCAGCACGTGGTCTCGACCATGCCGCTGGTCGACAGCCTGGAAGAACAGGCCGTGCTGGAGGCCGTGCTCGATGCCGGCAAGCCCGCCGTGCCGGCCGAGGCGCGCCACCTCCACTATCTCCTGTTCACGCCGTTCCGCTACCCGCCTTCGCTCTGGGGCTCGCGTTTTCGTGGAGAGCAGGATCCGGGCGTGTTCTATGGCGCGGAGCAGATCCGCACCGCCTGCGCCGAGCTTGGCTACTGGCGCTGGCGCTTCCTGCGCGACAGCCCCGCGCTGCCGCGCATCGACGCGCGTCCGCACACGTTGTTCCAGGTCAGCGTGCGCACCGACGGCATCGCACTCGATGCGCCCCCGTTCGCGGAAGACGCGGCCAGATGGACCGACCCCGACAACTACGATGCCTGCCATGCGCTGGCACGTTCAGCGCGCGAGGCCGGCCTCGGCATGATCCGCTATACCTCGGTGCGCGATCCCGGCCACGGCCCCTGCGCGGCACTCCTGACGCCACGCGCCTTTGCCGAACCACACCCGCTCGTGACGACCACCTGGATGCTGACCGTGCGGCCCGACCGCGTCATCTGGCAGCGCGACGACCTGTTGCAGCGCGACAGTTTCCAGTTCCCCGCCGACTCCTGGCTGCCGGCCGCGACAGCGCCCCGGCGCGAGTGAACGCCGCGCCGCGCCGCGCCATGCAGTCCAACCTGCATGGCGTTCCCGCTGCGCCCCCCGACACCAAATTGTGACTGGGGTGTTGCAATGCAAAAGGAATTACCATATAATCTTTTTCTTCGACGGACGCGGGGTGGAGCAGTTGGCAGCTCGTCGGGCTCATAACCCGAAGGTCGCAGGTTCAAGTCCTGCCCCCGCAACCAACGCCGTGCAGTTCGATGCAACGGTCGTCGAGACACAAGACAACGCCCATCACGGGCGTTTTTTGTTTTGTGCGCCGGACGATCTACATCGGCATCCGGACATTCCCGAATCCCCCCTGCCCCAGCGCATCCCACCGCCCGGCAGCGTCCGTCGGCGGTGATACACTTTCGCCATTCCTCCCGGACGCCCCTCATGAAATTCTGCTCGAACTGCGGCCATGCGGTCGTGCTGCGCATCCCCGAAGGCGACTCGCGCCCGCGCCACCTGTGCGAGAGCTGCGGCACCATCCATTACGTCAACCCGCGCAATGTGGTCGGCACCATTCCCGTGTGGGAGGACAAGGTCCTTCTGTGCAAGCGCGCGATCGAACCCCGCTATGGCTTCTGGACGCTGCCGGCCGGCTTCATGGAAATCGGCGAGACCACCGCGCAGGGCGCCGCGCGCGAGACACTGGAGGAAGCCGGCGCGCGCGTACAGGTCGGCGAACTGTTTTCGATCCTGAATGTGCCGCATGTCCATCAGGTGCACATGTTCTACCTGGCCACGCTGGAGGATCTCGATATCAGCGCGGGCGAGGAAAGCCTGGAAGTGAAGCTGGTGGAAGAGGCGGACGTTCCGTGGGACGAACTGGCCTTCCCCACCGTGATCCACTCGCTGCGATGCTTCTTCGCCGACCGTGCCGCGGGCCGGCTGGCCGACGGCAGCTTCCGCCTGCACAGCCTGGATATCGACAAGCCGATGCGCCCGCTTACCAGCCGCGCCACGGTCGAGCCCTGATTCCTGGTCCATCCATCCCGAGGCAAACCCCCGCTGCCCGCAAGCCCGTCAATCCTGCATGATCACCTGGCTGGATCCGCATGATCCGTTTCCGCCGGTCGAGCGTGCGCTCGGCCCGGGCACGGACGCGCCCGGCTTGCTCGCGGCCAGCCGCGAACTGTCGGCCCAGCGCCTGCTGCTGGCTTACCGGCAAGGCATCTTCCCCTGGTACGCCGAGGGCCAGCCGGTGCTGTGGTGGAGCACGGACCCCCGCATGGTGCTGGCGCCGCAGGCGCTGCGCGTCTCCGCCACCTTCCGCAAGACCCTCAAGCGCGTGCTGCGCGACCCGGACTGGGAAATCCGCATCGACGTCGATTTCGTCGAGGTAATGCAGGCCTGCGCCCTCACGCCCCGCGACGGACAGCACGGCACTTGGATCACCGAAGACATCATCGCCGCCTATGGTGCACTGCATCGCAACGGCCTGGCCCACTGCGTGGAAAGCTGGTACCGCGGCGAGCGCGTGGGCGGCCTGTACGGCGTGGCGCTGGGGCGCATGTTCTACGGTGAATCGATGTTTGCGCGGCGCACCGATGCGTCCAAGATCGCACTGGCCGCCTTATGCGCGTTCCTCGGCATGCACGGCGTGGCGATGATAGACTGCCAGCAGGAAACCGACCACCTGGCCTCGCTCGGCGCCAGCCCGATTCCCCGCGCGGAGTTCGCGGCGCATGTGCGCATCGCCACCCGCCAGCCGGAAATCGTGCCGTGGCGCTTCGACAAGACGGTGCTGCAGCATTGGACTCAGGCTGCGGATCCGGCCCAGGCCTAGCGGGTCGCCCGGCGCCTTGGCCGCAAGCCCGGCGGGCGCGGCGCGGACGGCTTCCCCGCCTTGCCGTTTCACCTCTGGCCGTTGCAGACACATGAGCAAGCTAAAGGAACTACCCCTTTCCGCGCTGCAGTTCTACGCCACTGCGCCCTACGCTTGCAGCTATCTCGACGGGCGCATGGCGCGCTCGCAGGTAGCCACCCCGGCCCACCTGATCAATGCCGACGTCTATTCGCGGCTGGTGCGTGCCGGCTTTCGCCGCAGCGGCATCTTCACCTACCGGCCCTACTGCGACGAATGCCACGCCTGCACGCCCTGCCGCGTGCTGGTGGACCGCTTCCAGCCGGACCGCAGCCAGCGCCGCGCCTGGCGGCAGCACCAGGACCTGCAGGCGCTGGTGGCGCCGCTGACCTACGTCGAAGAGCACTACGCGCTATATCTGCTGTACCAGTCGATGCGCCACGCCGGCGGCGGCATGGACCAGGACAGCCGCGACCAGTACGAGCAGTTCCTGCTGCAAAGCCGCGTCAACTCCCGCCTGGTGGAGTTCCGCGAGCCGCCGGGCTCGCCGCAGGCCGGGCGCCTGCGCATGGTCAGCATGATCGACGTGCTCGACGACGGACTGTCTTCGGTCTACACCTTCTACGATCCGCTGGAGACGGGCGCCAGCTATGGCACCTACAACATCCTGTGGCAGATCCGGCAGGCGCGGGAACTCGCCCTGCCCCATCTCTACCTTGGCTACTGGATCGCCGACAGCCGCAAGATGGCCTACAAGGCGCGCTACCAGCCGCTCCAGGTGCTGACCGGCAACCAGTGGCGCTCGTTCGACGCGCCGCCCGTCCCTGCGCCACCGGGCTCGCCGACGGCGGCACCCGTGATCCCGTCGCAGCCCGGCGACGAGGACGGCGCAAGCGAGAACCTGCCCGGCCGGTAGCCAGGCGCCGGCCTGCGGCGTTGTGCAAACCCGGCAGGCCCGGCAGGCCTGGTGGCGGCTCAACCGTTACAATGCCGGCCTGGTCCCGACTTCCAAGCTGACTCCCCGTGCTGAACGCGCTCTACCCCCTGTTTCGCCCCGCCCTGTTTTCGATGGATGCGGAGGATGCCCACCACTTCACCCTGAACAACCTGCGGCGCGCCAAACGCCTGGGGCTGGCGGGCTGCCTCGGCAACACCATCGCCGACGACCCGCGCACCGTGATGGGCGTGCGCTTCCCCAACCCTGTCGGCCTGGCCGCCGGGCTGGACAAGGATGGCGCCTATATCGACGGGCTGTCCGCCTTCGGCTTCGGCTTTATCGAGGTGGGCACCGTGACGCCGCGCGCGCAGGCCGGCAATCCGCGCCCGCGCATGTTCCGCCTGCCGCAGGCCGATGCGCTGATCAACCGCATGGGCTTCAACAACGGCGGCGTGGACGCCTTCATCGCCAACGTCAATGCGTCCGAATGGAAAGCCAGGGGCGGTGTGCTGGGCCTGAACATCGGCAAGAACGCCGACACCCCGATCGAGCGTGCGGTGGACGACTACCTGCACTGCCTGGAGCGCGTCTATCCGCACGCCAGCTACGTCACGGTCAACATCTCCTCGCCCAATACCAAGAACCTGCGCCAGCTGCAGGGCGCGAGCGAGCTGGACAGCCTGCTCTCCACGCTCAAGGACGCGCAGCAGCGCCTGGCCGACCAGCACAAGCGCTATGTGCCGCTGGCGCTCAAGATCGCCCCCGATCTCGATGCCGACCAGATCGGCAATATCGGCGACGCCCTGGTCCGCCACCGCATCGACGGCGTGATCGCCACCAACACCACCATCGCGCGCGACGCGGTCAAGGGCATGCCGCACGGCGAGGAAGCCGGCGGCCTGTCCGGCCGGCCGGTGTTCGCGGCTTCCACGCGCGTGGTGGAAGGCCTGCGCGCGGTGGTCGGCGACGCGGTACCCATCGTGGGCGTGGGCGGCATCTTCAGCGGCGCCGACGCACGCGCCAAGATCGCCGCCGGCGCGCAACTGGTGCAGGTGTACAGCGGACTGATCTACCGCGGGCCGGCACTGGTCAAGGAATGCGCGGACGCGCTGCGCGCCTGACGCGCACGGCCGCACGCCGGCATACTGCCGTAGCCGTATCGTCTGCGCCTCGCACTCGTCCACCCCACCCTCAGCGTGACAAGGAACGCCATGGAAACCATCCGTCTGGGCCGCAGTGACCTGCAGGTCTCGCGCATCTGCCTCGGCACCATGACCTTCGGCGAGCAGAACACCGAAGCCGAAGGCCACGACCAGCTCGATTACGCCGTGTCGCGCGGCATCAACTTCATCGATACCGCCGAGATGTACCCGGTCAAGCCGCGCGCCGAGACCTACGGCAGCACCGAGCGCATCGTCGGAAGCTGGCTCAAGCGCCAGCAGCGCGACCGCATCGTGCTGGCCACCAAGGTCGCCGGCCCGGCGCGCATGCCGTGGATCCGCAATGGCGGCGACCTGACGCCGGAGAGCATCCGCGCCGCCGTGGACGCCTCGCTGGCGCGCCTGCAGACCGACTACATCGATCTCTACCAGATCCACTGGCCGGCCCGCAACGCGCCGATCTTCGGGCAAAAGCAGTTCGACCCGGCCAAGGAGCGCGAATGCGCGTCGGTCCAGGCCCAGCTCGAAGCCATGGGCGAGCTGGTGCGCGCCGGCAAGATCCGCTACGTGGGGGTGTCCAACGAGACGCCGTGGGGCGTGGCGGAGTTCGTCAAGCAGGCCGAGCTGCACGGCCTGCCGCGCATCGCCACCGTCCAGAATCCGTACAACCTGCTCAATCGCAGCTTCGAGCAAGGCACGGACGAGGCCTGCTTCCGCACCGACGTGAGCCTGCTGGTGTACAGCCCGCTGGCCTTCGGCCAGCTGACCGGCAAATACATCGGCGGCACGCCCGAGCAGCCGGTGTTCGACACGCAGGCCCAGGGACGCCTGACGCGCTTCCCGCCCGAGTGGAGCCCGCGCTACCTGCGCCCGGACAGCCTGGCCGCCTCGGCCCGCTACGTGAAGCTGGCGCGCGAACACGGCATCTCGCCGGCCACGCTGGCGCTGGCCTGGACCTACTCGCGCTGGTTCGCGGCGAGCACGATCGTCGGCGCCACTTCGGTGGAACAACTGCGCGAGAACATCGATGCCTGGCAGGTGCCGCTTTCGGCAGACATCGCCGCGGGTATCGAGCGCATCCACGCCGCGATCCACAACCCTGCCCAGTAAGCCCCTGCCGCGCCCGGCTTGCTCCCCACCGACGCACTAGAACGGGGCAAACCGGGCAAATCGCGCGGCGAAAATGGTATCCTCGCAGGCTTATCGCCGTCGCAACCGTGGCGCCGCAGCGAGGCGCCTGCCCGCCGCCAGGCGGCTCGCCACGCCACGGAGCGGCTGGCCCGTGCCGACCGGATCCGGTCGGCGGCCAGTCAGGACGGCGGACCGAGCCTGATCGGCAACAACGAACAGCGGCTTACCACCCAGAACCCATATCCGGGGGAGAACAAGACCATGAAGTGCCTGAAGACATCGACCAAGACCATCCTGGGCAGCGCCGTCGCCCTCGCGCTGCTGTACGGCGGCGCCGTGCAGGCCCAGACCGTCAAGGTGCTTTCGATCGTCGACCACCCCGCGCTCGACGCCATCCGTGATGGCGTGCGCGACGAACTGAAGACCGCCGGCTACGACGCCGACAAGAACCTGAAGTGGGAATACCAGAGCGCGCAGGGCAACACCGGCACCGCCGCCCAGATCGCCCGCAAGTTCGTCGGCGACCAGCCCAGCGTGATCGTTGCCATCGCGACGCCGTCGGCCCAGTCCGTGGTTGCCGCCACCAAGTCGGTGCCGGTGGTGTATTCCGGCGTGACCGATCCGGTCGCTGCCCAGCTGGTGAAGGGCTGGGGCGCTTCGGGCACCAACGTGACCGGCGTGTCGGACAAGCTGCCGCTGGACCGCCAGGTTGCGCTGATCAAGCGCGTGGTGCCCAAGGTCAAGACCGTGGGCATGGTCTACAACCCGGGCGAAGCCAACTCGGTGGTGGTGGTCAAGGAACTGAAGGCCTTGCTGGCCAAGGACGGCCTGGCGCTCAAGGAAGCCGCCGCACCGCGCACGGTTGACATCGGCGCCGCCGCCAAGAGCCTGATCGGCAAGGTCGACGTGATCTACACCAACACCGACAACAATGTGGTGTCGGCGTACGAAGCCCTGGTCAAGGTCGCCAACGAATCGAAGATCCCGCTGGTGGCGGCTGACACCGACAGCGTGAAGCGCGGCGCCATCGCGGCCCTGGGCATCAACTACGGCGACCTCGGCCACCAGACCGGCAAGGTGGTGGTGCGCATCCTGAAGGGCGAGAAGCCCGGCGCGATCGCCTCCGAGACCAGCGACAAGCTCGAACTGTTCGTGAACACCGGCGCGGCCGAAAAGCAAGGCGTGACGCTGTCGCCCGAGCTGATCAAGGAAGCGAAGACCGTCATCAAGTAATACGGCACGCTGACCCCGCGCGCCCTGGCGCGCGGTTGGCCCCGCCGCCGGCCTTACCCGGGCCCGCCCCGGAACGCCCGTGGCGCGCCGCCTGATCCGGGCGGCGCGCCAGGCGTTTCAGATCCGGCCCCCCGTGCCGGAAACAGCAACTGGATTTCCCCATGTCCCTCTTTTCCATCCTGGGTGCACTGGAGATCGGCCTGATCTTCAGCCTCGTCGCCCTGGGGGTGCTGATTTCCTTCCGCATCCTCAACTTTCCCGACCTGACCGTCGACGGCAGCTTCCCGCTGGGCGGCGCCGTGGCGGCCACGCTGATTGCCGCGGGCCAGGATCCCTTCGTGGCCACCGCGCTGGCGATCGTGGCGGGCGCCTTTGCCGGCTTCGTCACCGGCTGGCTCAATGTGCGCCTCAAGATCATGGACCTGCTGGCCAGTATCCTGATGATGATCGCGCTGTACTCGGTCAACCTGCGCATCATGGGCAAGCCCAATGTGCCGCTGATCACCGAATCCACCATCTTCACCATCCTGCAGCCTGACTGGCTGCCGGATTACATGTTGCGCCCCGCACTGCTGCTGGTCGTGGTGATCGTGGCCAAGCTCGGCCTCGACTGGTTCTTCTCCTCGCAGCTCGGCCTGGCCATGCGCGCCACCGGCGCCAACCCGCGCATGGCGCGCTCCCAGGGCATCGCCACCGGCCGCGCCACGCTGGCCGGCATGGCGCTGTCCAACGGCCTGGTGGCACTGGCGGGCGCGCTGTTCGCGCAGACCCAGGGCGGCTCCGACATCTCCATGGGCATAGGCACTATCGTGATCGGCCTGGCCGCGGTGATCATCGGCGAAAGCATCCTGCCGGCGCGCCGGCTGGTGTACACCACGCTGGCCGTGGTGCTGGGCGCCATCCTGTACCGCTTCTTCATCGCGCTCGCGCTCAACAGCGAGTTCATCGGCCTCAAGGCGCAAGACCTGAACCTGGTCACCGCCGTGCTGGTCACCGGCGCCCTGGTGCTGCCGGGCACCCGCAAGAAGCTGTTCGGCCGCAAGGGAGGTGCCTGAGATGCTGCGCGCACAAGACCTGAAACTCACCTTCAATCCCGGCACCCCGATCGAGACGCGCGCCCTGCGCGGCCTCAGCCTGGATATCCCGACCGGCCAGTTCGTGGCCGTGATCGGCTCCAACGGCGCCGGCAAGTCGACCTTCCTCAACGCCATCAGTGGCGACCAGATGGTGGACACGGGGCGCATCACCATCGATGACGTCGATGTCACCCGCAAGCCGGCCTGGGACCGCGCTCCCCTGGTGGCGCGCGTGTTCCAGGACCCGATGGCGGGCACCTGCGAGGCGCTGACGATCGAGGAAAACATGGCGCTGGCCATGGCGCGCGGCAGCCGCCGCGGCTTCCGCGCAGCGCTCAACAAGCCCTCGCGCGAGCTGTTCCGCGACAAGCTGCGCCTGCTCAACCTGGGCCTGGAAAACCGCCTGACGGACCGTATCGGCCTGCTCTCGGGCGGCCAGCGCCAGGCGGTCAGCCTGCTGATGGCCTCGTTGCAGCCCTCGCGCATCCTGCTGCTCGACGAGCACACCGCCGCGCTGGATCCCAAGACCGCCGCCTTCGTGCTGGAGCTGACCGCCAAGATCGTGGAAGAGAGCAAGCTCACCACCATGATGGTCACGCACAGCATGCGACAGGCGCTGGACTACGGCCAGCGCACGGTGATGCTGCACCAGGGACAAGTGGTGCTCGACGTCTCCGGCGAACAGCGTGCCGGGCTCGACGTGCCGGATCTGCTGCGCATGTTCGAGCAGACGCGGCATGAGCAGCTCGATGACGATGCGTTGCTGCTGAGCTGATCCCCGCTCCGGCACGAATGCAAAAGGCCCCCGCCATTCCCGGCGGGGGCCTTTTGCTTTTTCCCTTCCGGTGCGCGATGGCAGGGTCGGCGACGCCGATGCTCAGACGGTAGCCGCCTTGTCCAGCCACCGCTTCATCTGGTCGGTCACCGCCGAACTCGAGAATGAGCAGCTGTCCTGCGCGAACACGGCCGACATCTCCAGCCTGCGCAGCAGTTCTTCCATCGCCTGCCCGAACACGGGCGGCAGCGTCAGCGCGGGCGCGGCTTCGCGCCAGGCGCGCACCAGTGCGTCGGCGCCCAGCGAGCCGCCCAGATGCTGCTCCAGCGCCGCGCGCATGCCCGCCAGTGCTGTCGAATTTCCTGTAGAAGCACTCATCGGCGCGCCCTCCTTTCCTTGTAGAGTTCGCGGAACGTGCGGCCGCCGGGGGCCGGCATGTCGCGGGTTTCGGTCCAGCCGCGGCCAGCCATCGGCAGGCTGGCGATCAGCTTGTTGCTGCCGCCCATGCGCGCCAGCAAGCGCGCGCCGATGCGGGTGGCGAAAGCATAGAGGCCTGGCCGGCTGGCCACGTAGCCCCAGGCCTTCAGGCCGAGCCGCTCCTGCCAGGGCCGCAGGCCGCGCTCCATCTGTTTTTCGCGCAGCTTGCGCAGCAGGTCCGAGAGCGGGATCGAGGCCGGGCAAACGCGGTTGCATTCGCCGCACAGCGTAGCCGCCTGCGGAAGGTCCAGCGCATTGTTCAGCCCGACATAGCTAGGCGTCAGCACGCTGCCCATCGGCCCGGGGTAGACCCAGCCGTAGGCATGCCCGCCGATCTTCTGGTAGACCGGGCAGTGGTTCATGCAGGCGCCGCAGCGGATGCAGCGCAGCATCTCCTGGAACTCGCCGCCGATCAGGCCACTGCGCCCGCCGTCGACCAGCACGAAGTACATATGCTCCGGGCCGTCGCGCTCGCCTTCGGCGCGCGGGCCGGTGAGCAGCGAGAAATAGTTGGAGATCGCCTGGCCGGTGGCCGAGCGCGGCAGCAGGCGCATCACGGTGRCCAGGTCTTCCAGCGTSGGCARCACYTTCTCGATRCCGGTCACGGCCACGTGCACSCGCGGCATCACCGTGCACATGCCTTCGTTGCCCTCGTTGGTCACCACGGCCACCGAGCCGGTCTCGGCGATGATGAAATTGCCGCCGGTCACGCCCATGTCGGCCGAGAGGAATTCCGGGCGCAGCACTTCGCGCGCCTCTCGCGTCATCTCGGGAATATCGGTCAGGCGTGGCTTGTGGTGGACCCGGGCGAACAGGTCGGCGATCTCTTCCTTGTCCTTGTGCACCACCGGCGCAATGATGTGCGAGGGCGGCTCGGCATCGTTGATCTGCAGGATGTACTCGCCAAGATCGGTCTCGATGCTCTGCACGCCCATCTCGCCGAGCACCTGGTTCAGGCGCATCTCCTCGGTCACCATCGACTTGCTCTTGATGACCTTCTTCACGCCGTGCTTCTGCGCGATCTCCGCGACCAGCCGCGCGGCGTCGGCGGTGGTCTCGGCAAACAGCACGGTAGCGCCGCGGCGGGTGGCGTTTTCCTCGAAGGTGGCGAGCCACACGTCGAGGTTGTCCAGCGCGCGGTTGCGGCGCTCCTTGAGCGCTTCGCGCGTGGCATCGAAGTCGATGTCGCGGATCGCGTCGGCGCGCGCCGTGACGAACTTGGTGGAGAGCTTCTTGAGGTTCTGCTGCAGGCGCTGGTCGGCCAGCTTCTGGCCCGCGCGCGCCTTGAATTCCATGCTGCGAACTTGCATAGCGGGGATCTCGCTGAAGTCTGTCTGAGGTCGGTCTGAGGTCGGTCTGAGGTCTGTCGTCAGGCGGCGGCGCTCAGGCGTCGCCGGCCAGCACCTGCGCGATATGCAGGACCTGGGTACGCGTATCGCCCGTGCGGCGCAGGCGGCCTTCGATATTCAGGATGCAGCCCAGGTCGCCCAGCACCACGGCATCGGCGCCGCTGGCCTTGATATTGGCGCACTTCTCGTCGACGATGGCGGTCGAGATGTTGCCGTACTTGACCGAGAAGGTGCCACCGAACCCGCAGCACGCCTCGCAGTCCTTCATCTCGCTGAGCTGCACGCCGGGCAGTTGCGCCAGCAAGGCGCGCGGCTGGCTCTTGACGCCCAGCTCCCGCAGCCCGGAGCAGGAATCGTGGTAAGTGATGTGGCCGGCGAACTTCGAATCGAACTCGCCCAGCCGGGCGACGTTGACGAGGAAGTCGGTCAGCTCGAACACGCGGGCGCGCAGGGTTTCGTAGCGGCCGTTGAGCTCCGGGTCGTCGCGCAGCAGGTCGGCATAGTGATGCAGCACCATGCCGCCGCACGAGCCGGACGGGATCACCACGTAGTCGAACATCTCGAACTCGCGCAGGAATTTCTCCGCCAGGTCACGCGCCACGGCGCGCTCGCCAGAATTGTAGGCAGGCTGCCCGCAGCAGGTCTGTGCCTCGGGGACCATCACTTCGTATCCCGCCTTCTCCAGCAGCTTCAGCACCGAAAAGCCGATCTCCGGACGCATGAGGTCCACCAGACAGGTGGCGAACAGGCCAACTCGCATTGTTTCCCTTTTTTCCAGACCCCGAAACGTCGCAATTATGCGCTTTCGCGCACCGCGGCGCATCCCTCGGCTGGATGGCACGCGGGTAAATTTGCCAGCTTGCGCAAACGTCTGCGGCGATGCGCGCCGGCCGCGGAATGCGAGGTTTCGTGCGGCAATCGCATTTCACCTATTGAAATTTTCACAATGCGAGATAGAATCAGGCAACCGCTTAATTTGCCGCACGGCAACATTTCCCCATGGCAGAAGCAGAGAAAGAACCCGGCAAGACGTCCATCCAGGTCATCGAGCGCATGATGACCCTGCTGGACTCGCTGGCGCAGCATGCCGATCCCGTGAGCCTGAAGGAGCTGTCGCTGGCCACTGGCCTGCATCCCTCCACCGCGCACCGCATCCTCAACGATATGGTGGCCTGCCGCTTCGTCGATCGCTCCGATCCCGGCAGCTACCGGCTCGGCATGCGGCTGCTGGAACTTGGCAACCTGGTCAAGGCACGCCTGTCGGTACGTGACGCGGCGCTGGCACCGATGYGCGCGCTGCATCGCGTGACGGGACAGACCGTCAACCTGTCGGTGCGCCAGGGCGACGAGATCGTGTACATCGAGCGCGCCTACAGCGAACGCTCCGGCATGCAGGTGGTGCGCGCCATTGGCGGACGCGCGCCGCTGCACCTGACTTCGGTCGGCAAGCTGTTCCTGGCGGCCGACGAGGTTAGCCGGGTGCGCAACTATGCCACCCGTACTGGCCTGGCCGGCCATACGCGTACCTCCATCACCGACCCGGTCAAGCTCGAGCGCGAGCTCAACTGGGTGCGCACCAACGGCTACGCACGCGACAACGAGGAACTCGAGCTCGGCGTGCGTTGCATCGCAGCCGGCATCTATGACGATTCGCGCCGGCTGGTCGCCGGCCTGTCGCTGTCGGCCCCCGCCGACCGCCTGCAGGACAGCTGGCTGCAGAACCTGAAGGACACCGCGCTGCAGATCTCGCGCGGCATGGGCTACGCAACGCGCCGCCCGCGCCTCGTTCTATCCTCGCTTCCTCCCTTTCCCTGCCTTCTTCCCCGCTCGCCGTCGCGCGCCTTGCGTACCGGATTCGCCGGCTGTCTGCGACTGCCTCGCGTCTTTAAAGGGTTTACCCGTGGTTTTCAGATAACCTGAATAGCCGTATGCTGCGGGGCATGCGAACCAAGGCCATTACGCTTACCGAACAGGTCACCCAGCAATTGCGCGCGGAGATCGCGGACGGAATCCATCCCGTCGGCGCCCGCCTGCCCTCGGGCAAGCAGCTCGCAGAGCGCTACGGCGTCAGCCCCGCCGTGATTCGCGAAGTCACGGAGCACCTGCGCTCGCAGGGACTGGTGGAAAGCCGTCAGGGGCTCGGCAGCACGGTGTTGTCCCGTGTCGGCAACGCCGGCTTCCGGCTGCCGCAGGAAATCGGCATGGACCGCGACGAGCTTGCCAGCATCTACGAGCTGCGGCTCGACCTGGAGAGCGCCGCCGCGGCCCTGGCCGCGCAGCGGCGCACCGCGGCAGACTTGACGCACATGCAGGCGCTGCTCGACCAGCTTGCCACGCAGTTGCACGACCCGCACCGCAGCGTAGAAGCCGATACGGCCTTCCATGTGGCAATCGCGGCGGCCACGCACAATCCCTACTACCTGCAGCTGCTGCAATACCTGAACCTCCAATTGCACCAGGCCGTGCACGCGGCGCGGCTCAATACGCGCCAGCAGGAAGGCTTGTCGGAGCAGGTCCACCAGGAACACCTGGCCATCTTCCATGCCATCCGCGCAGGCGACGCCGGGCGCGCGTGCGCGGCCGCGGTATCGCACCTGCAAGGCGCGGCCGTACGGCTGGGCCTGCCGATCGCATCGCGCATCCCGAATCCATCCCATCCAGCGGCCTGAGCCGCGCCGTCCTACCGGATTGAACCACCATGCAAAATCCCGCTTTCCTGCCCCGCCTGGTCGAAGCCCTGGGCCCCGACGTGGTCGCCACCGAGCCTGACCAGGTAGCGCCCTGGCTTGCCGACTGGCGCGGCCTCTACCGTGGCAACGCTCAGGCCGTGGTACGGCCGCGCTCGGCGGATGACGTGGCGCGCTGCCTGGCACTGTGCCAGCAGGCGGCGGTGCCGGTGGTGCCGCGCGGCGGCAATACCGGGCTGTGCGGAGGCGCCGCGCCGGACAGCAGCCCCGCCAACGTCGTGCTGAGCCTGGACCGCATGAATGCAATCCGCTCGATCGACACCATCGCCAACACGATGGTGGCCGAAGCCGGCTGCATTCTCGGCAACCTGCGGCGCGCGGCGGCCGAGGCCCATCGCCTGCTGCCGCTCAGCCTGGC
The DNA here is from genome assembly GCF_056397345.1 of Cupriavidus sp. 05N38. Lineage (NCBI taxonomy): Bacteria > Pseudomonadati > Pseudomonadota > Betaproteobacteria > Burkholderiales > Burkholderiaceae > Cupriavidus > Cupriavidus sp. 05N38. The sequence continues at coordinate 10,547 of NZ_JBFTNF010000045.1, read as the reverse complement.
GGCCGAGGACTCCTGCCAGATCGGCGGCAACCTCGCGACCAACGCCGGCGGCGTCAACGTGGTGCGCTACGGCATGACGCGCGAGCTGGTGCTGGGCGTGGAAGCCGTGCTGCCGAACGGCGAGATCTTCCATGGGCTGCGCGCCTTGCGCAAGGACAACACCGGCTATGACCTCAAGCAATTGCTGATTGGTTCGGAAGGCACGCTCGGCGTGATCACGGCCGCCGCGCTGCGACTGTTCCCGCGCACCGATGCACGCTCAGTGGTGCTGGCCGCGGTGGCGTCGCCGCAGCAGTCGCTCGCGCTGTTCGAGCTGCTCTTTGAACAATGCGGCGCGCGCCTGCAGGCGTTCGAGTTCTTCACCGGCGATTGCGTCGACCTGGTCCTCAGGCATGCCGAAGGCGTCCAGGAACCGTTCGGCCAGCGCTATCCGGCCTACGTGCTGGTGGAACTGGCGGACACCACCGACGAGGAGGCGCTCAACGCGCTGCTCGAACGCGTGATTGGCGAAGCGCTGGAGCGCGAACTGTGCCTGGACGCGGCGGTTTCGGCCTCGCTCGCGCAGCTGCAAGGCTTGTGGAAACTGCGCGAGGAAATCTCGGAGGCGCAGCGTGCCGACGGCCCGCACCTGAAGCACGATGTCTCGCTGCCGATCGAACAGATCCCGGCGTTCATGGTGTCGATGGAGACGCGCCTGAAGGCGCTCAGCCCCAGCATCCGCCCGTTTATCTTCGGCCACTTCGGCGACGGCAACCTCCACTACAACCTGTCGCGTCCCGCCGGCGCCGAGCGCGACTGGGCGGCCGTGCACGGCAAGGCGCTGAGCGCCGAGGTGCTGGACGAAGTGGCGCGCTACGGCGGCAGCATCAGCGCCGAGCACGGCATCGGCCAGCTCAAGCGCGATGATTTCCTGCGCCTCAAGGATCCGCTGGAGCTGCGCCTGATGCAGGGCATCAAGCAGTTGCTCGATCCGGCCGGCATCATGAATCCCGGCAAGCTGCTCTGAGCGCCCTGCCCGCGTGCGCTACCCAACAAAAAACGCGCCGTCACCGGCGCGTTTTTTGTTCTTCGAATTGCGCGGACCGATGGCCAGGCTCGCCGCCTGGCCGCTCACTCCGGGGCCGCCATCAGATGCCAYGAGGCTGCTGGGCGGCCAGAACCGCCTGGGGGCTGTTGGGCGTCCCTTGCGTCAGGTTGGGCGAGGTTGGGAAAGGGCGGGCCGGGCTGGAGGGCGAATGCTCCAGCCAGTCCTTCACGCGGGTTGCGTCGGCGAAACGCGAGAGCTTGCCCACCGAATCGAGGAACACCATCACCACGTTGCGGCCGTTCACGCGCGCCTGCATCACCAGGCACTGGCCAGCCTCGGAGATAAAACCGGTCTTCTGCAGGCCGATCTCCCAGTTGCCGCCTCGCACCAGGCGGTTGGTGCTGACGTAGTGCTGGGTGCGGCCAAGCACATTGACTTCATGCTCGGTCTGCGTGGAGTACTCGCGGATGGTGGGATTGCGGTAGGCCGCGTTGACCATGCGCACCAGGTCTACCGCGCTCGAGACATTGCTGCTCGACAGACCGCTGGAATCGACGAAGTGGCTGTCGTTCATGCCCAGCTCGCGCGCCTTGCGGTTCATCGCCTGCACGAAGGCCGGCAAGCCGCCCGGGTAGCTGCGGCCCAGCACGGATGCAGCACGGTTCTCGGAAGACATCAGCGCCAGCAGCAGTAGTTCCTGGCGGCTGAGCTGCGTGCCGAAACGCAGGCGCGAGCTGCTGTGCTTCTCGTTGTCGCGATCGTCTTCGCTGATGGTGAGGACTTCATCCATCGGCAGGTGCGAGTCCATCACGACCAGTGCCGTCATCAGCTTGGTGATGGAGGCGATGGGCAGGACCGCAGCGGAATTCTTCTGGAACAGCACCTCGTTGGTGCTCTGGTCCATCACCAGCGCCACGCTGGAACGCAGCGCCAGCGCATCTTCCGTGTTGCGCAGGCCGAGCGCCTCGCCGAGCGACGGCTTGGCCGGCGTGAACGCCGCATGCACCGGCATCGCCTGGCGTTGTGCGATCACATGGCGCTTGCCGTTCCTGAGCACGACCACCTTGCGCGTGGTAACGCGCTCGGCAGTGCTGGCAGCCTGCTTGGATTTAGAGGAATTTGCCGATTTTTTTTCGGACTTGGAGACTTTTGTCGACTTTTTGCTGGATTGTGCCGTTTCCGATTTGGTGGCGGCATCGACCGTGGGGGCGGCCAGCATGGAGACGGTCAGCAGCATGGAAGCCGCTACCGTCGTCAGAGGGACAGAGCCGAAGAATCTGGAGAATAGGGTGGAATCAGACCGGAACATGATTCATTCAGCGCGCAGCTAGGATGGCGCCAGTTTAGGAAAAAAAGAAATTGTTAGCAAGATTAAAGACTTACGAAGCCTCTTTAAAGTTCGATTTGCAAACAATTCCACATTATGAAAAAAGCGGGTCAGACATCACACAACACGTGGCGCTCGCCCGACTCGGACTGTGGTAATTCCACCGCAAGCACGCACCACGCCAGCCCGGATCGAGAAGGCATCCGGCGACCGGAAAAAACGGGTTGCGCACTGCATCGATACACGACGGTTACTCTGCTATCTGCTCCTCAAGAAAGAAAACGCGCGAACTCGCTTACCGGTTCACGCTCCGTACTAAGGGTATTCTCTATGGCCGCCGGGTCGGCATGGCCCAGCGACATGCCGCAGACCACCATTTCGTCCGCCGTCAGCCGCAAGTGGCGGGCAATGACCGCATGGAACTGGGTGAACGCAGCCTGCGGACAGGTATCCAGGCCGCGCGCACGCGCGGCCACCATGATGCTTTGCAGGAACATGCCGTAGTCCAGCCAGCTGCCCTGCTCCAGGATGCGATCGATGGTGAAGATCATGCCCACCGGCGCGCCGAAGAACGTGAAGTTGCGCGAATGCTGCGCACGCATGCGGGCATTGTCCTCGCGGCTGATCTGCAGCAGGCTGTACAGGTCCCAGCCGACCTTGCGGCGGCGGTCGATATAGGGCGTGACCCACTCGCGCGGATAGTACGGATATTCCTCGCGGTATTTGCTGTCGCGCTGCGGATCGTCATAGGCGGCGAGCACGTCGGCCGACAGCCTGAGCTTGGCGTCGCCGGTCAGGACGTACACCCTCCACGGCTGCACGTTGGTGCCGGAAGGGGCGCGGCTGGCCACGGCCAGGATCTCGTTGACCACTTCGCGCGGCACCGGCGTATCGAGGAAAGCGCGCACCGAGCGCCGCGTGACGATGGCCTGGTCGACCAGCATGGCATCCCGCTTCTGCTGCGAATCCATACACCTGGGCTCCTTTGCGCCTCGTCTCACTGCGCCGCGGCAGGCGCTTCGTCCACCAGCGCCTGCAGGGCATTGCGCAGCGCGGCCGGCAACGGCACCGGGCGGCGCGTGGCGCGGTCCACATAGACATGGACGAAATGCCCTTGCGCGGCGGCAATCTCTTCGTCGTTGCGGAACAGGCCGACCTCGTAGCGCACGCTCGAATTGCCCAGCCGCGCCACGCGCAGCCCGGCCACCACCGTGTCGGGGAAACTCAGTGCGGAGAAATAATTGCACTGCGTCTCGATGACCAGCCCGATGGTTTCGCCAGCTTCGATGTCGAGCACGCCCTGCCGGATCAGGTAGGTGTTCACGACGGTATCGAAATAACTGTAGTAGATGACGTTGTTGACGTGGCCATAGACATCGTTGTCCATCCAACGCGTGGTGATCGGCTGGAAGTGGCGATAGGCGCTGCGGAGATCGGCGTTCGGCTTCATCGGGGCACGGTATGGAGGGATTAGCGGCGGATCACCAGGGCTACGCCGCCGGCGGCGAGGGCCATGCCAAGCGCGGCCAGCGGCGGAAAGCTCTCGCCGAACAGCAGCCACGCCATGGCGGCCGTGGTGGGCGGCGTGAGGTACATCAGGCTCGACACCTTGGTGGCCGCGCCCTGGCGGATCAGCAGGAAGAGCAGCGAGATGGCGCCGATGGACAGCGCCACCACCGACCAGGCCAGCGCGCAGATCATCTCGGCATTCCAATCGACATGGCGCGTCTCGGTCAGGAACATGAACGGCAGGCAGGCCAGCGCAGCCGCGGCAAACTGGATCACGGAACCCATGCGCAGGTCGAATACCGGGCAGTACCGCTTCTGGTAGAGCGTGCCGAAGGTGATCGAGAACAGCGCCCCCACCGCCAGCAGCAGACTCGGCACGGACAAGCCGGTGGCGGTGAGCTTGTTGGCCACCACCAGGCCGACGCCGGCGAGGCCGAGCAGCAGCCCCAGCCATTGCCGCCGGCGAATGGTCTCGCCCATGCGCGCGGCCGCCACCGCGGTCAGGACCGGTTGCATGCCGACGATCAGCGCCGACACCCCCGCCGGCATGCCCAGCTTGACCGCAGCCCATACGCCGCCCAGGTAGCCCGCCTGCAGGAACAGGCCGGCCAGCGCGATATGCCCCACCATGCGCCAGTCAGTGGCGCCGCCGCGGCGCGGCAGCCGCACCCGCGCCGCCACCACGAAGGGCACCATCAGCACCAGGACGCCGGCAAAGCGCAGGAACAGGAAGGTCATGGGCTCCGCATGCGGCATGCCGTATTTCGCCACGATGAAGCCGGTGCTCCAGATGACGACGAACAGCCAAGGCATGGCCGCCACCCACAATGTGCCGCGCAGCGCGCCGGCCTGGCTGCCGGCGCTCATCGGGAGACCGCCTGCGCAATGCCACCGGCGGTGGCCGGGTTCGGGCGCGCCGCATAGCGCGCTTGATACCGGGCCGCCAGCCCGATGGTTTGTGCGTGTACCGCCACGGTGTCCTCGATATGGTTGCCGTAGCCGCCGGCCATGGCCACGGCTACGGGCAGGCCCCGTCGCAGGGCGGCATCGAACACCAGGGTGTCGCGGCGGGCCAGGCCGGCGAGCGTCAGCTTGAGGCGGCCGAGACGGTCGCCCTCATGCGGATCCGCGCCGGCGAGATAGATGATCAGGTCCGGCGCGAAGCGCGCGAACAGCGTATCGAGCGCACCTTGCAGCGCCTCGGCATAGGCGTCGTCGTCGCAGCCGTCTGGCAGGCCCACGTCGAGGTCGCTCGCTTCCTTGCGGAAGGGGTAGTTCTTCTCGCCGTGCAGCGAGAGCGTGAAGACGAAAGGGTCATCACGCAGGATGGAGGCGGTGCCATTGCCCTGGTGCACATCCAGGTCCACCACCGCCACGCGTGTCACGAGGCCATCGCGGCGCAGCTGGCGCGCGGCGATGGCGGCATCGTTGAAGACGCAGAATCCGCCGCCCTTGTCGGCATAGGCATGGTGCGTGCCGCCGGCCAGGTTGACGGCAATGCCCTCGCGCAGCGCGGTGCGGCAGGCCTCGATGGTGGCGCCGGCCGAGCGCCGCGAACGCTCCACCATCGCCTCCGACCATGGGAAGCCGATCTCGCGCTGGCGCGCCGCATCGAGCTGCCCGCGCGAGACGCTATCGACATATTCGCGTGTGTGCGCCAGCAACAGGGCGTCGTCCCCGGCACGCGGCGCCTCGACCAGCGCCAGCCCGGCAACGTCGCGCACGACCGCCTCCCTCAGCATGCTGTACTTGCACATCGGGAAGCGGTGGCCCTCGGGCAGGGGCAGGACGAAATGATCAGCGTAGAAGGCAAGCATGAAGGGAAACCGGCGGCGGACGACCGGTTGCATCGACACAGGCAGCGATTCCGGCAGACCGCGATGGTAGCACCGCCCCGCCCCGGGCGTCCGCGCAGAACGATCGGCAAGTGGCGGCAGCACCTCACGATATGACCAGCCGGCGTGACCCTTCTGCTACTTGCCGATGGGTTCAGCGAAACTTCTTTGTGCAATGCACAAGAAGCGCTTGACACCCGATTTCTTTCCCCTAGAATAGGAATTGTTGCGGCGCACCATCCGAGTTTGCCAGGCAAACGGAACGCGCCGATAACCCCCAACGCCTGGGGCTGGCAGACGAAAAGTTGTTGTTCGTCATGGCTTTGACATCTGGGCGGCCTAATTTTGCATGATCTTGAACTTCATTTTTGGAGACTCGCATGAACTTCACCCCGGAACAAGTCGCCGCGGCGCAAAAAGCTAATCTGGAAACCCTGGTTGGCCTGACCACCAAGGCCTTCGAAGGCGTTGAAAAGCTGGTCGAACTGAACCTGCAAGTGGTCAAGGCCACTTTCGCCGAAAACGTCGACAACGCCAAGAAGGCGCTGTCCGCCAAGGACCCCCAGGAATTCCTGGCCATCCAGGCTTCGCTGGTGCAGCCGGTCGCAGAAAAGACCCTGGCCTACAGCCGTCACCTGTACGAAATCGCTTCGGAAACCCAGTCGGAATTCACCAAGGTGGCTGAAGCCCAACTGGCCGAAAACTCGAAGAAGGTGCAATCCCTGGTCGAGAACCTCGCCAAGAATGCACCGGCCGGTTCGGAATCGACCGTGGCCATCGTGAAGTCGGCGATCAGCGCCGCCAACAACGCCTACGAGTCGGTCCAGAAGGCCACCAAGCAGGCTGTTGAAATTGCTGAAAGCAACTTCCAGGCAGCCGCTTCGGCCGCCACCAAGGCCGCCCAGCAAGCCAGCGCCACGGCTCGCACCGCGACCAAGAAGGCTCCGACCGCCGCCTAAGCAGCGCGCACGGTAGACGAACCGGCTTCGGCCGGTTCGTTGGCAAAGCGCCGCTGGACCGTCCAGTGCGTTTTGCCAACGAAGGGACTCAGGAACCCGGTGAGGCAACCAGCCCCCCAAGTCCCCTGCCCTCGACCGATGTCTCCTCGGTATCCCGGTTTCCTTGTATTCCAGTACCGTTAATGCCCGGCCATGCGCCGGGTTTTTTTGTGCGCGCGGCGCGCAGCCACCGGCACACCGCCCGGGTTCGCCCCCTCCCCCGATTCCATGCCGCCCCACCTCTGGCAGCGAGGTTTTTCTCGCGGCAGAGCCGCGCAGGATTGTGGTTTAAAACGCTTGGCCGTTAATTGCAAAGCTTGAGAAAAGAAAGCCCACCGCGAAGGGTGGGCTTTCATCTTGCTGGCCGGTTGCTCAGCGCTTGCGCGGCGGCGGCACGTCGGTGCAGACGCCTTCGTAGATCTCCGCGGCCATGCCGATCGACTCGCCCAGCGTCGGGTGCGGGTGGATCGTCTTGCCGATATCGACGGCATCCGCGCCCATCTCGATGGCCAGGCAGACTTCGCTGATCAGGTCGCCGGCATGCATGCCGACGATGCCGCCACCGATGATGCGGTGGGTTTCCTCGTCGAAGATCAGCTTGGTGAAGCCTTCGTCGCGACCGTTGGCGATGGCGCGGCCGGAGGCAGCCCAGGGGAACACGCTCTTGGCGTACTTGACGCCCTGCTCCTTGCACTGCTCTTCGGTCAGGCCGGCCCAGGCCACTTCCGGATCGGTATAGGCCACCGACGGGATCTGCTTGACGTCGAAGTAGGCCTTCTCGCCGTGCGCGGCCTCGGCGGCGACGTGCGCCTCGTGCACGGCCTTGTGCGCCAGCATCGGCTGGCCGACGATGTCGCCGATCGCAAAGATGTGCGGCACGTTGGTGCGCAGCTGCTTGTCGACCTCGATGAAACCACGGTCGGTCACGGCCACGCCGGCCTTCTCGGCACTGATCTTCTTGCCGTTCGGCACGCGGCCCACGGACACCAGCACCAGGTCATAGCGCTGCGGTTCGGCCGGCGCCTGCTCGCCTTCGAACTTGACGTAGATGCCATCGGGCTTCGCTTCCACGCCGACCGTCTTGGTCTTGAGCATGACCTTGTCGAAGCGCAGCTTGTTCATCTTGTCCCAGACCTTGACGAGGTCGCGGTCGGCGCCCTGCATCAGGCCATCCAGCATTTCCACCACGTCGATGCTCGCACCCAGCGTGCTGTACACGGTGGCCATTTCCAGCCCGATGATGCCGCCGCCGATGACCAGCATCTTGTTCGGCACCTCCGGCAGTTCCAGCGCGCCGGTGGAATCGACGATGCGCGGGTCTTCGGGGATGAACGGCAGCTTGACCGCCTGGCTGCCGGCCGCGATCACCGCCTTCTCGAAGCGGATCACGGTCTTCTTGCCGGTGGTGGCCTTGCCGTCGCCCTCGGTCTCCTGCACTTCCAGGTGATGCGGGTCGAGGAAGTTGCCGATGCCGCGCAGGACCTGCACCTTGCGTGCCTTGGCCATGCCCGCCAGGCCGCCAGTCAGCTTGCCGACCACGGTTTCCTTGTAGTGGCGCAGGCCGTCGAGGTCGATCTTGGCTTCGCCGAACAGGATGCCGTGGGCAGCCAGCGCCTTGGCTTCGTCGATCACGGCGGCGTTATGCAGCAGTGCCTTGGACGGGATGCAGCCCACATTCAGGCAGACACCGCCGAGCGTGCCGTAGCGCTCGACCAGCACGGTGTTCATGCCGAGGTCGGCGCTGCGGAAGGCGGCCGAGTAGCCGCCGGGGCCTGCACCCAGCACCAGCATGTCGCACGTGATATCGGCGCTGCCCGCATGCGTGGCGGYAGCCGGTGCCGGCGCGGCGGCAGCTACGGGGGCCGGCGCCGAAGCAGCCGGTGCCGGCGCAGCGGCCGGTGCGGCCGGCGCGGCCGCGGCGCTGCTTTCCACCGTGCAGATCACCGCGCCCTTGGCGACCTTGTCGCCCACCTTGACGCGCACCTCGACCACCTTGCCACCCGCCGATGCCGGCACGTCCATGCTGGCCTTGTCGGACTCGAGCACGATCAGCGACTGCTCCACCTCGATCGTATCGCCGGCCTTGACCAGCACCTCGATGACTTCCACCGCGTCGAAATCGCCGATATCCGGCACCTGGACTTCGATCACACTCATGCTTTGCTCCTCAAGGACGCGCCCCGCCTCAGATGTGGGCCGCGTCGTCGTTATTGGTTGCCCCGTCGCCGGGCATGTCGCGCAACTGCACCACCTGTACTTCGATCGGCCCCGCCGAACTCTTGTCGAACTCCACCCCCGCGTCCACGCCGATGCCGGCAATGTCTGCCGCGCTCAGCTCCGGCCGGTCGAATACCGCGTGCATGGCGCCGAGCGCATAGTTGCGCCCCGAGCCGATGCCCCAGAAACGATCGAAGGAGAACACTTCGCGGTACGAATAGACGCCGAAGATACCCGCCGGGTTGGCGATCAGGCAGACGATCTGCGACGACTCGTAGGGGTCGTCCTCGTCTTCCTTGGTGTTGATGAAATACTCGTTCTTGAGTTTTTCATGCACCTTGAGAAAAGTCCGGAAGACATCGTCCCGCGAGCCCAGCCGGCAGTCCTCGCCCAGCCCGGCCAGCAGGCTGCGCATGACCGGGAAATGCGCGGTGGTCCCGGCCAGCGCCACGAAGCTCTCGCCCACCGGGAACACCTTCTGGTTGCGCTCATAGGCACGCGTGAGCCGCGTGTCGCCGAACGTCACCAGCGCATCGGCTGCAATCGCCACTTCACCGGCCTTCTTGACGACAACGCAGGTGGTCATGGATTTCGCTTCCTGTTGGCGGCGATCAGGGGTCGGCGGACAGTAGTCCGGCGGTTGGAAGGCACGCGCGGCGAACCGCGCGCGCCCTGCCCGCCTTAAAGGATGATGCGGCGGAAGTCCGCCAGCAGCTGGCCGATATACGCGTTGAAACGCGCCGCGTCGGCACCGTCGATGACACGATGGTCGTACGACAGCGACAGCGGCAGGATCAGGCGCGGCACGAACTGCTTGCCATCCCAGACCGGTTTCATGGCCGACTTGCTGGCGCCCATGATGGCCACTTCCGGCGCGTTGATGATCGGCGTGAAATGCGTGCCGCCGATGCCGCCCAGGGACGAGATCGAGAAGCAGCCACCCTGCATCTGGTCCGGCTTGAGCTTGCCGTCGCGCGCGGCCTTGGCGAGTTCGCCCATTTCCCGGCTGATCTCGATCACGCCCTTCTTGTCCGCGTCCTTGAGCACCGGCACGACCAGCCCGTTCGGCGTATCGGCCGCGAAGCCGACGTTGAAGTACTTTTTGTAGACGAGGTTGTCGCCGTCGAGCGAGGCATTGAAGTTCGGGAACTTCTTCAGCGCCGCCACGGTGGCCTTGATGATGAAGGCCAGCATGGTGACCTTGACGCCGGACTTCTCGTTTTCCTTGTTCAGCTGCACGCGGAAGGCTTCCAGCTCGGTGATGTCCGCCTCGTCATTGTTGGTGACGTGGGGAATCATGACCCAGTTGCGGTGCAGGTTGGCGCCCGAGATCTTCTTGATGCGCGACAGCGGTTTGCTGTCCACCTCGCCGAAGCGGCTGAAATCGACCTTCGGCCACGGCAGCAGGTTCAGCCCTGCGCCGCCGGCCGGGGCAGCCGCGGCTTGCGCCGGCGCCGCGGCCTGGCCGCTCATCACACCCTTGACGAAGGCCTGGACGTCGTCCTGGGTGATACGGCCCTTGGGACCGGTGCCCGCCACGCGCGACACGTCCACGCCCAGTTCGCGCGCGAACTTGCGTACCGAGGGGCTGGCGTGGGCGGCGCTGCCAGTCACGCCGGAGGACGGCGCGGCGG
>NZ_JBFTNF010000044.1:0-59872 GCF_056397345.1 Cupriavidus sp. 05N38 | reverse complement strand
ACCGCGGCCACCGCGATGAACACCGCCGCCAGGCCGATCAGCGAGTGCATCGCCGCGACCAGCTCGGGCATCTTGGTCATCTCGACTTTCTTCGCCACGTAGGCGCCGATGCCGCCGCCCACCACCAGCGCGCCGAAGATCAGCGCCAGCCCTTCGCCGACCGGCGCCTGGCCCGCGCCGATGGCGAGGAATTCATTCTTGAGCTTGACGATGAGCGCCAGAGTGGTCAGCGCCGCGATCAGCATGCCGGCCATGCCGAAGGCATTGCCGCGCCGCGCGGAGCTCGGATGCGAGAGGCCCTTGAGCGCCTGGATAAAGCAGACCGAGGCGACCAGGTAGAGCAGGGTGACGAGATTCATGCTCATTTGCCGTGCTCCTTGGCCGAGCCGTCAGCCTTTGCCTTGGGTTCCTTCTTCTTGAACATCTCCAGCATGCGCTGGGTCACCAGGAAGCCGCCGAACACATTGACGGCGGCCAGCGCCACCGCCAGCGTGCCCATGGTGCGTCCTACCACGCCCTCGGTCAGGCCGGCCGCCAGCATGGCGCCGACGATGATGATGGCCGAGATCGCATTGGTCACGGCCATCAGCGGGGTGTGCAGGGCCGGCGTTACCGTCCAGACCACGTGGTACCCCACGTAGATCGCCAGCACGAAGATGATCAGGTTGATCACCGTGTGGTTCACCATTTCCATCGCCTACTCCTCCGTTGCTTGAATGCCTTCGCTGCGCGGTTGTCCCGTGTTCTTCTGCCTGGCCCGGCGCACCTGGCCGTGCTGCCCGATGCCGGTCTGCTTCTCGCGTGCGCGCCGCCGCAGGCGGCGGCGCGCGAAGTCCGTACGTATGGACGGCTGGACGGCTGGACCGGCTGGCTCGCCGGATCCGCCGCATGCCGCCTACACCTTCTTGATTTCCTTGATGCCGTTGTTGTCGTTCACCAGGATGACCTTCGGCTTGTAGGTGGCGATCTCTTCGTCGCTCATCGGCGCGTAGGTGCAGATGATGAGATGGTCGCCCAGGTGCGCGCGCCGCGCGGCCGCGCCGTTGAGCGAGATCTCGCCGGTGCCGCGCGCGCCCTTGATGATGTAGGTCGAAAAACGCTCGCCGTTGTTGACGTTGTACAACTCGATCTTCTCGAACTCCTTCATGTCGGCCGCGTCGAGCAGGTCCTCGTCGATGCCGCATGAGCCCTCGTAGTGGAGGTCCGCCTGTGTCACGGTGACACGATGGAGCTTGGCGCGGAGCATGATGCGTTGCATTGGTGATGCGTCCTTGGTTGTGGCTGTGTGAGCCCGTGGGCAAGCCCCGCGGGCCGCTGCAAAGCTCCCGGTGCCCGGACGTGCCGGCCGCGCCGGCGAACGCCCGCGCGCCATGCCGGGACCGCGTGGCGCCAATCTAAAGCGAGCGGGCCGCGGCGGGCCCGCCTGCGCGCTTCAGTTGGCGCCGCGGACGACTTGTCCGTCCTTGCACATCAGGCAGGCCGCCACGATGTCGTCTTCCAGGTTCAGTATGAACTGGCCGTCCTTGTCGATGACGAGCTTGAGGAAGTCGAGCACGTTGCGCGCGTAGAGTGCCGAGGCGTCGGCCGCCACCATGCTGGCAAGGTTGGTATGGCCGATCAGCGTGACGCCGTGGCGCTCCACCACTTCGTCGGCCACGGTGAGCGGGCAGTTGCCGCCCTGCGCCGCGGCCAGGTCGACCACCACCGAGCCCGGCTTCATGGCCTGGACGGTTTCTTCCTTGAGCAGCACCGGTGCCTGGCGGCCCGGGATCAGCGCGGTGGTGATGACGATGTCGGCGGCCTTGGCGCGCTCGTGCACCAGTTCGGCCTGGCGGCGCATCCAGTCCGGCGGCATCGGGCGCGCATAGCCTCCCACGCCCTGGGCGATCTCGCGCTCTTCATCGGTGACGAACGGCACGTCGACGAACTTGGCCCCCAGCGACTCGATCTGTTCCTTGACCGCGGGGCGCACGTCGGAGGCTTCGATCACCGCGCCCAGGCGCTTGGCCGTGGCGATGGCCTGCAGGCCGGCCACGCCGGCGCCGAGGATCAGCACGCGCGCCGCCTTCACGGTGCCGGCGGCGGTCATCAGCATCGGCATGAAGCGCTGGTAATGGTGAGCGGCGACCAGCACGGCCTTGTAGCCGGCGATATTGGCCTGCGAGGACAGCACGTCCATGCTCTGCGCGCGCGTGGTGCGCGGCGCGGCTTCGAGCGCGAAGGCGGTCAGCGTGGCGCGCGCCATGCGTGCGTTGTTGTCGGCATCGAAGGGGTTGAGCATGCCGACCAGCGCGGAGCCGGGCTTCATCAGCGCGAGCTCGGCGTCGTCCGGTGCGCGCACCTTCAGGACGAGCTGCGCGCCCAGCGCCTGGGCCGCGGTGCCGATGGTGGCGCCGACCGCCTCGTAGGCTGAGTCGGGCTGGCTGGCGCGCACGCCAGCTCCCGATTGCACGATAACCTGATGGCCCTGCGCGACGTATTTCTTGACCGTCTCGGGGGTTGCGGCGACACGAGTCTCACCTGCCCGCGTCTCCTGCGGGATGCCGATGTGCATCGTCAATTTCTCCTTTTGCTGGCGTCTTCGAGGCGCTGTCAAAATGATTCTGGCGATGGGGCGCGCGTGCCTTGCGTACGTACGACATGTACGGGATGTACGACATGTACATCCAGTCGGAGCGCCCGACCAGAACCGCTTCGTTTCATTCTGACAATGCCGCTGCTCTGCATTTACGGGCGGACGTCCTGAGCCCTTTGTGTTTTCCCGCGCGCACAGCCGAAGCTGGGCGCAGCGCACAATTTTTTCGCAGCTTACAGGAATCTGACGATCCGTGGTGACCGGCCGTTCGGCTTTTGCGCAACAAGTCCGCATGGCGCATGGCGGCTATCCGGGTGGTGCATGACTGGCCCCCGTCTTTATGTGATCGCTTGGCGTGCCCCCGTTTTCTTGACACCGATTTGAGATGCGCTCCCGTACTGTTCGGGTCGCTGCGCGGCCCGTGCCGCGCCACCGCGCCGATGGCGCTATTCCGATCGACCTCCCTGTTTCCTGCCAAGCAATCCATGACTGTCTTCCGCCTTGCTGCTCCGCGCGCCTGCGCCGTCTTCCTGTCCGGCGCCGCCCTTTTCTGCGGCGTGTCCGGTGCCCATGCCCAGAGCACACCCGACGCCGAAGCCTCGCCGCACACGTTCACGGCCAACGTGACCGTCGCCAGCGAATACCGCTACCGCGGCCTGATGCAGACCAACCGTCGCCCGGCCATCCAGGGCGGCTTCGACTACGCGCATTCGAGCGGCTTCTACCTCGGCAACTGGAACTCGAGCATCAGCTGGCTCAGCGACAGCAACCCGCAGGTCTCGGCACCGATCGAGATGGATTTCTACGGCGGCTTCAAGAACACCGTGACGCTGGCAGGGCTGGAGTGGAACTACGACCTGGGCGTGCTGCAGTACTACTATCCGGGCGACTACCCGAACGGCTTCACGCGCCCCTACACCACGGAGCTATATATCGGCGCTGGTTACGGCCCCGTGTTCCTGAAGTACTCGCAGGCGCTGACCAACCTGTTCGGCTTCGCCAACAGCAAGTACAGCTCCTATATCGACCTCAGCGCCAACGTGCCGCTCAATGTGTGGGACCTGACGCTGAACGCGCACGTGGGCTACCAGGACGTGCGCAATGTCACCGATGCCTCGTACACCGACTGGAGGCTCGGGCTGACCAAGGACCTGGGCAAGGGCTTCGCGCTGGCGCTCGCCTATATCGACACCAACGCCCACCACTCGGTCTACACCAACACGTCCGGGCGCTATATCGGGCGGGCCGCCGCGTTCGCTTCGCTCACCAAGACATTCTGAGCGCGGCCTTTTGATGACTTCTTGATGACGCCGGCGGCAATCATTGCATCAACTTGAGGCCCGCCTGCCTAGCATGGTTCCATCTACAACAGACGACCCGTTTCACACGGGTCCAGCCCATATGCGACAGTCGAGCCTTGCCGTGGCCTTCGTTTCCGTGCCGCGCCGTCCTTCCCGCACGCAGTCCGCCCGCGCCGCATCGGCGCGCACCGAAGCCACGCGCACCGGGCGCGGCGCCGCGCGTCCCGCGCAACCCGTATCCGGCATCGACAACGCCGCGGCGAACGCCGCCGACACCGCATGCGCATGGATCCGCCTGCGCCTGGCAGTGGCCTCGGGCCAGGTCTTCGCGCTGCGCCAGTCGCTGCACGCGGCGATCGGCAAGCTGGCGCGCATCTATGTGGTCGAGGTGGACCACCGCCACGGCGAGACCACCGTGCATGTGGAGGTCGAGCGCGGTGGCCGCGATGCCGCCATGCACGCCATCATGATGGCGCTGCCTGCCGCCGAGTTCGGCGTGACCACTGTGCTGGGGCAAGACCATGCCGCGCACTGAGCAGGAAGCGGGCCGCCTGCGCAAGCCGGGCGGCACCGGGCTGTGGCTGCCGATGGTGACGCCGCTGCAAGGCGGCGAGCTGGACCTGCCCTGCGCGCAGCGCCTGGCCGCGCACTATGTGGCCAGCGGGGTGGACGGTCTCGTCATCCTCGGCACCACGGGGGAGGGCGCACTGCTCTCGCCAGCGGAGCGGCTGATGTTCACCGCCGCGGTGCTCGAAGCAGTCAATGGCGCGCTGCCGGTGATGGCCGGCGTGGGCGGCGTGGATACCCGCGGCGTGTGCGAGCAGGTGCGCCAGCTCGACGCCTTCGACCTGGCCGGCTACCTGGTGCCGCCGCCGTACTACCTGCGCCCGGGCGACGATGGCATTGCCTGGCATTTCGAGCGCGTGGCCGACGCTACCTGGCGGCCGCTGATGCTCTACAACGTACCGCGCCGCACCGGCTGCAGCCTGTCGCCCGCGCTGGTGCGGCGCCTGGCCGCGCATCCGCGCATCGTGGCGGTCAAGGAGTGCGATGCGGCGGGGCTGCGCGCGCTTGCCGGCTGCGAAGCGCTCTCGGTGTTCTGCGGCGAGGACGAGGCCATCCTCGGCCATCTGCTGGGTGGCGGCGACGGCGTGGTGCCGGCCAGCGCGCATATCCGCACCGACCTGTTCGTGCGCCTGGTGCAACTGGCCGCGGACGGCCGGCACGAGGCGGCGCGCGCCCTGTTCGCGCGCCTGGCGCCGCTGATCGCGCTGTTGTTTTCCGAGCCCAATCCCGCGCCGGTCAAGGCCGCGCTCGCCTTGTGCGGACTGGCCGGCGCGGAGGTCAGGCGGCCGCTGATGCCGGCCAGCGCGGCGCTGCGCGAACGGCTCGAGCATGCGATCGACCTGCTGCCTTCCGCGCGAGAAGTGGAGTGCACTTTGCAGCCTGCGTGACGGGCCGGGCGCCGCGGCGAGGCGGACGGCCTGGATGCGCGAAAGTGCGGCAACCGGTAGAATGCCGGATTGCCTAAATTTTGTGCATCATGTCACACGACTGGAAAGCCAGCGTCACCGTCGCCGCGGTCATCGAACGCGGCGGCCGTTTCCTGCTGGTGGAAGAAGAAACCCCCGACGGCCTGCGGCTGAACCAGCCTGCCGGCCACCTCGATCCCGGCGAGAGCCTGGTGCATGCGGTCATCCGCGAGACGCTGGAGGAAACCGCGCACACCTTCGAGCCGCGCGCGCTGCTGGGCTGCTATATGGCGCATTCCGGGTCGGCGGGCAGCACGGCGCGGCCGGGCGGCGACATCACTTATGTGCGCTTTGCCTTCACCGGCGAGCTGGGCGCGCTCGATGCCGGGCGCCAGCTCGACGTCGGCATCGTGCGCACGGTGTGGATGAGCGCGGATGAGATCCGCGCCTGCCCCGAGCGCCATCGCACGCCCTTGGTGCTGGCCTGCATGGAAGACTACCTGGCCGGCAAGCGCTTCGCGCTCGACGCGCTTTTCACCCACCCCTCGGTGACCGCGGCGACGCACGCACCGGCCGGCGGAGCCGCGTCATGAGCGGCAAGCGCGTGGTGGTGGGCATGTCGGGTGGCGTCGACTCCTCGGTGACCGCGTGGCTGCTCAAGCAGCAGGGCTACGAGGTGATCGGCCTGTTCATGAAGAACTGGGAGGACGACGACGACAGCGAATATTGCTCGACCCGGCAGGACTGGCTCGATGTCGTCTCGGTGGCCGACCTGATCGGCGTGGACGTGGAAGCCGTCAACTTCGCCGCCGAGTACAAGGACCGCGTGTTCGCCGATTTCCTGCGCGAATACTCGGCCGGCCGCACGCCCAATCCCGACGTGCTGTGCAACGCTGAGATCAAGTTCAAGGCCTTCCTCGACCACGCCATGTCGCTGGGCGCGGACACCATCGCCACGGGCCACTATGCGCGCGTGCGCCAGGCCGCGAACGGCCGCTTCGAACTGCTCAAGGCCTTCGATCACACCAAGGACCAGAGCTATTTCCTGCACCGCCTGAACCAGGCGCAGCTCTCGCGCACGTTGTTCCCGCTGGGCGAGATGCCCAAGACGCGCGTGCGCGAGATTGCCGCCGAGATCGGCCTGCCCAACGCGAAGAAGAAGGATTCGACCGGCATCTGCTTTATCGGCGAGCGGCCTTTCCGCGATTTCCTCAACCGCTACCTGCCCACCAGCCCCGGCCCGATGAAGACGCCGGACGGCAAGGAAGTCGGCCAGCACATCGGCCTGGCCTTCTATACGCTGGGCCAGCGCAAGGGCATCGGCCTGGGCGGCAGCCGCGAAGGCAGCGGCGACGCCTGGTACGTGGCGCGCAAGGATATGGCGAGCAATACGCTGTATGTGGTGCAGGGCCACGATCATCCGTGGCTGCTGACGCCGGCGCTCGATGCCGCGGACCTGTCGTGGGTGGCCGGCGAGGGCCCGCAGGTGGGCACCGCGCTATCGGCCAAGACACGCTACCGGCAGAGCGATGCGCCGTGCTCGGTGTCGGCGCTGGAGGGAGACGCGCTGCGGCTGGGGTTTGYCGAGGCGCAGTGGGCGGTGACGCCGGGCCAGTCGGCAGTGCTGTACCAGGGCGATGTCTGCCTCGGTGGCGGCATCATCCGGTAGCTGGGCGCGCCGGTCGCCCGGCGCGCTGATGCGCCCGCGTGCCTACGCGCGCGGCGGCTCGGTATCGATGAACGACTGGCGCTTGCCCAGCTTGTCCTGATACACGGCCAGGCGCGGATGACGCTCGCGCCAGGCGATGTCCGGGAAGCGGAAGTCCAGGTACGAGAGCGCGCAGCCAACCGCCACGTCGGCCAGCGAGTAGTGGTTGTCGCAGCACCACGGGCGGTCGGCCAGGCCGTCGGCGATGGCCGCCACCGCCGAGTCGATCTTGCCGAGCTGGCGCTTGACCCAGCGCTCGCTGCGCTGCTCGGGTTCGCGCTGGGTATGCTCCAGGCGCGCCAGCAGGGCGGCGTCGAGCAGGCCGTCGGCCAGCGCTTCCCAGCAGCGTACTTCCACGCGTTCGCGGGCGCCTTGCGGGATCATCCGGCTGACCGGCGTCAGCGTATCGACGTATTCGACGATCACGCGCGAATCGAAGATCGCGCCGCCGTCTTCCATCACCAGGCAAGGCACCTTGCCGAGCGGGTTGAACTGGCCGATGGTGGTGTCGGGCGACCACACGTCCACCTCGACCATCTGGTAATCGATCTTCTTCTCTGCCATCACCACGCGCACCTTGCGCGCGTAGGGACTGGTTTGCGATGCGTACAGCTTCATGGACTCCCCTCGAGCTTGTTATGAAGTGCATCGGCGCCCTCTGGCACGACGGACCGCGCTGGAGGCGTCCGGCCGGCATGCCCGATGCACTTCATAACAGGCTAGCGGATCGGCGAGCGCGAGTATACCCGTGCCCGGTGCCATACATATGATGGCCGCGCACCATCTCCGTGCGGGTGTCGTGGTGCCGATACGCGCCACCGCGCCACCGCCATGCCGGCGGCCACAGAACGGCGGCCGCGATGGTAAAATGCCCGCTTTCCGCCGCGCCGCCGGTCGGCCGGCGCGCCTGATTGGTCTCTTTTGCGGCTTGTCGCGGGTCTTCGCGGCGCGTGCCGGCCATTTTTGCGCCGGTTTGCGCCAGACCACCGTCTTTTCCCTTCCTTCCGGTCTTCCAGCATGTCTTCCTCCTCGCTCTCCCCGCTCACCGCCCTGTCCCCCATCGACGGCCGCTATGCCTCCAAGGCCGATGCGCTGCGCGAGTGGCTTTCGGAAGCGGCCTTCATGCGCAACCGCGTCAAGGTGGAAGTGCACTGGCTGATCGCGCTGTCGCAGGCCGGCCTGCCCGACATGCCGAAGTTCTCGCCGGCATCCGAGGCCGCGCTGCTGGCCCTGGTGGACAACTTCTCCGAAGCGCACGCCGCGCGCATCAAGGAGATCGAGGCCGTCACCAACCACGACGTCAAGGCGGTCGAGTACTGGCTCAAGGAGCAGGTCAAGGGCAATGCCGAGCTGGAAGCCGCGAGCGAGTTCATCCATTTCGCCTGCACCTCGGAAGACATCAACAACACCTCGCACGGCATGATGCTCAAGGGCGCGCGCGATGGCGTGGTGGTGCCGGCGCTGCAGCGCGTGCACGCGCGCCTGGTCGAACTGGCACATGCCAACGCCCGCCAGCCGATGCTGTCGCGCACCCATGGCCAGCCGGCCAGCCCGACCACGCTGGGCAAGGAAATGGCCAATGTGGCCGCTCGCCTGGGCCGTGCCATCGAGCGCATCCAGCGCGTGGAGCTGCTGGGCAAGATGAACGGCGCGGTGGGCAACTACAACGCGCACCTGTCGGCCTATCCGTCGTTCGACTGGGAGGCGTTCTCGAAACAGGTGATCGAAGCGCGCCTGGGCCTGACCTTCAACCCGTACACCATCCAGATCGAGCCGCACGACTACATGGCCGAGCTGTTCGACGCCGTCGCCCGCGCCAACACCATCCTGATCGACCTGAACCGCGACGTCTGGGGCTATATCTCGCTGGGCTACTTCAAGCAGAGGACCAAGGCCGGCGAGATCGGCTCGTCGACCATGCCGCACAAGGTCAACCCGATCGATTTCGAGAACTCGGAAGGCAACCTGGGCCTGGGCAACGCGGTGCTGCGCCACCTGTCGGAAAAACTGCCGCTGTCGCGCTGGCAGCGCGACCTGACCGACTCCACCGTGCTGCGCAACATGGGCGTGGCCCTTGGCTACAGCCTGCTGGCCTACGAGGCCTGCCTGCGCGGCCTGGGCAAGCTGGAAACCAACCCGGAGCGCCTGAACGAAGACCTCGACAATTGCTGGGAAGTGCTGGCCGAGCCGGTGCAGACCGTGATGCGCCGCTTCGGCGTGCCCAATCCGTATGAGCAGCTCAAGGAGCTCACGCGCGGCAAGGGCATTTCGCGCGAGGCGCTGCAGACCTTCATCGGCGGCCTGGCGATTCCCGAGGACGCCAGGAAGCTGCTGCTGGAGATGACGCCGGCCAGCTACATCGGGCGCGCCGTGAGCCTTGCCGAAGGCATTTCGGCCGCCTGATCTCGCGCGCTGTCCGGCCCGCCGGCCGGCACCGGGACAACAAAAGAAGCCACCCTGCGGGGTGGTTTTTTCGTCTGGCGACCGCCGCGGCGAAATGTCACTTCAAATGGTTTGAATGATTCCATGAATTTCGGACCGCTCGGCCTCATGCGTACGGCACAATAATGCGAGAATCCAGAGGCTGATGGTCATCTGCATGCCGTCGCCTTTTTGCATGCGCCGATAAAACGCTCGACACAAACGCTCCACACAAACGCGCCATACGAACGCGCCATACGAACGCGCCATACGAACGCCCGTGACGGGCAGGGGTTTTACATGCATTCTCAAATCAAGACCGGCGCCCGCGCCGGGGCCTCACCACAGTTGTCCGCATCCGCCTACGGGGCAACCGCGATCGGTCTGCACTGGATCATCGCCTTGCTGATCTTCGCCGCCTTCGGGCTTGGCCTGTACATGACCAGCATTCCGGGGCTGTCGATGCTCAAGCTCAAGCTGTTCTCGTGGCACAAGTGGCTGGGCGTGACGGTGTTCGCCATCGCCGTGCTGCGCGTGCTGTGGCGCGCCMCCCMCCGGGCGCCGGCGCCCGCCGCGGGTACCCCCGCCTGGCAGGCCGCCGCGGCGCACGGCGCGCATATGCTGCTGTACGTGCTGATCGTGGTGGTGCCCATCACCGGCTACCTGTACAGCTGCGCGGCCGGCGTGCCGGTGGTCTACCTGGGTGTCCTGCCGCTGCCGTCGCTGATCGAGCCGAACGACGCACTCAAGGAAATCCTCAAGCAGGCCCATATCTGGCTGAACTACCTGATGGCAGCCATCGTCGTGATCCACGCGGCCGCGGCGATCAAGCACCAGTTCATCGAACGCGACGGCACGCTGGCGCGCATGCTGCCGTTCCTGAAGTAAAGCGGCGCGCAACGTAGCAACGCAGCAACCCGAAACACCATCTGAAAAACTGACCGAGGGCATTGCCCTCCTAGCGACAGGAGTCTTTGATGAAACGCATTCCCCGCCCGAGCGCGCTCCTGATGGCCGCCACCCTGGCTGTCGCCGGCATCGGCGCCAATCTCGCCTGGGCCCAGGTCGATGCCGCCAAGAGCACSGTGACCGCGACCGCCCGCCAGATCGGCGTGCCGATGGAAGGCAAGTTCAAGAAATTCGATGCGACGGTGACCTTCGATCCCGCGCAGCTGGCTGCCTCCTCGGCCAAGATCGAGATCGACGTGTCGAGCTTCGAGATCGGCGACGCCGAAACCACCAAGGAGGTCAAGGGCGCAGACTGGTTCAACGCGGCCAAATTCCCCAAGGCGGTGTTCCAGTCGACCAGCATCAAGACCGGCGCCGCCGGCAAGTACGAGGTGGCGGGCAAGCTCACCATCAAGGGCAAGACCCTGGACGTGGTGGTGCCGGCGAGCTATCGCCAGGACGGCGGCGGCCAGGTGTTCGACGGTGTGCTGCCGATCAAGCGTACCGTGTTCAATATCGGCGACGGCGAATGGAAGGATACTTCCGTTGTCGCCGACGATGTCCAGATCAAGTTCCATATCGTGACGGCGGCCAGGAAGTAAGCGCTTCGCGCTTGCCTTCGCTGCTATCGCTTTGCTGTTCATCCCCAACTTTTTGCCGGGAGCTCTCATGAAACTGCGTACCATCCTCGCCGCCGCCGCGGCCATTTCCGCCAGCGCCGCCTTCGGCGTGGCTTCGGCCAACACGGTGACCTACAACCTGGATCCCACCCACACCTACCCGAGCTTCGAAGCCGACCACCTGGGCGGCCTGTCCGTCTGGCGCGGCAAGTTCGAAAAGTCCAGCGGCACCGTGACGCTGGATCGCGCGGCCAAGACCGGCTCGCTCGACGTCAAGATCGATCCGGCTTCGGTCGACTTCGGCAACGCCAAGCTGAACCAGCACGTGAAGGGCCCGGACATGTTCAACGTCGAGGCCTTCCCGGAAGCCACCTACAAGGGCAAGTTCTCCAAGTTCAACGGCGACGTCCCGACCGAAGTCGACGGCGTGCTGACGCTGCACGGCGTGTCCAAGCCGGTCAAGCTGGAAATCCGTGAATTCAAGTGCATCCAGCACCCGATGCTCAAGCGCGAAGCCTGCGGCGCCGACGCCGTCGGCACCATCAACCGCGCCGACTTCGGCATCGACTATGGCGTGAAGATGGGCTTCAAGCCCGACGTCAAGCTGGCCATCCAGGTCGAAGGCGTGAAGGCGGAATAAGCGCGCGCTCACGCCCGGGACATGGTCCCGGCGCGCAGCACGAGAGAGGCCGGGGAGCGATCCCCGGCCTTTTTCGTTTGCCGGCCGGTGCGTGCCAGGTTATGTTGTCCGCACCTGATGCCCACAGTACAATGATTCGACAGGAATCAGTTACAGTCTCATCCAGTCAACAATCTCAGCCACTTCCTCGCTCACAGTTACCAGGGTGTAGTCGCGTGCGTGCCTGCCAGTCGAGGACGCCAATGCCCGCAACCGATTACCGACATGTATCCCAGCAGTACCCCTTGATGCCGGCCTAGCGTAGCGATCGTAGCGATCCCCTTGCCCTACGAGCTGTACCCGGCCAGTCGACAAGGACTGGACGGCCGGCAGCGTTTCTCGGATTTCTCTGGCGCAATACCGTGTACTCCCAAACGCAAATCGATCCGGTGGTCAGTTTCCGCAACTCGCAGGGCGAGCAGGTGCGGGGCACAATTATCAATCTCCAGAGAAAAGCTCTGGTGATGGAAATCTACAATCCATACTCGATCGTCCAGGTCAGCGAGGTGCTGAGCGAGCTGAGTGTGCGCATGGGAAGCAAGAACGCCTACCTGGGCAAGGCGGTGGTGATGAGCCTGGTGAATACCGGCCTCACCGCGGTGGTGTCGCTGACGCTCATCGACGAGTGGCGCGAGCTGAGCGACCTGCCCAACGAGCCCAAGTCGGTGGGGCGGGAAGCCGAACTGTTCATCAACGACTGGGACGCGCGCTTCAACATCCGGCGCGACTACCAGATCGTGGTCAACGAAATGCGCGCCTTCCTCTCCGAAGTCTCGCGCTGGGTCGAGCAGGTGGACCTGACCGAGAACCTGCCGAAGGTCGACGGGCGGCTGCGCGAGGACGTGTTCTACGAGCTGGCCACGCCGATCATGCTCAAGACCAAGACCTACCTGGACCGGCTCGAGGGCGAGGCCGAACAGGTCGACGCGGAGATCGCGCCGGTGCACCGCACTTACGCGCAGTCTGCGCTGCACCCGCTGCTGCTGCGCGCGCCGTTCGTCTACCGCACCTTCACCAAGCCGCTCGGCTATGCCGGCGACTACGAGATGGTGAACCAGATCCTGAGCGATCCGCAGCAGGGCCCGACCACCTACTTCCAGATCGTCAATACGGCCTTCCTCAAGGCCGCCGTGGCGACCGCCCACCGCAACCGCATCGACCTGCTGGTCGATTTCCTCTCGCGCCAGGCCGATGCCGCGCGCGCGGCCGGGCGGCCGTTCCGCGTGCTCAACGTGGGCTGCGGCCCGGCCTTCGAGATCCAGCGCTTCGCGCGCGAGTATGCGCAGCCC
The DNA here is from genome assembly GCF_056397345.1 of Cupriavidus sp. 05N38. Classification (NCBI taxonomy): domain Bacteria; kingdom Pseudomonadati; phylum Pseudomonadota; class Betaproteobacteria; order Burkholderiales; family Burkholderiaceae; genus Cupriavidus; species Cupriavidus sp. 05N38. Next base: position 46,859 of record NZ_JBFTNF010000044.1, on the reverse strand, counting down.
GAGATGCTGTCGTTCCAGCTGGTCGATTTCAGCGAAGAGACCCTGGCCTACACCAAGGCCTCGATCGAGCGCTCGGCCGGCGAGGCAGGGCACAAGGTGTCGGTGGAGATGGTGCACCAGTCGGTGCACGAACTGCTCAAGCGCAAGATTTCGCCGGACGACGCCAGCCTGCGCGAGTTCGATGCGGTGTACTGCGCGGGCCTGTTCGACTACCTGTCGGACAAGGTCTGCGCCCGCTTGCTCAGCTACTTCGCCGCGCGCACGCGCCCCGGCGGGCAGTTGCTGGTGACCAACGTCCACTCGGCCAATCCAGAGAAATTCGGCATGGAACACCTGCTTGAGTGGTACCTGATCTACCGCGACGAGGCGAGGATGAGTATGCTGCTGCCCGAGCAATCCCGTGCACACAAGCTCTACGTCGACCAGACCGGCGTCAACGTGTTCGCGGAAGCGAACATTCTCTGAAACACCGTTCTGAAAACCGAGCAGCCTGCCCAGACATGAGCACGAATCAACTTTATGCGGGTTACCAGACAGAGCTGGCGGACTTCCGCCTCGCCTTCAGCCGTGGCGGGGCCTATACCGCCATCGTGCTGGTGCTGCTCGGCGTGGGACTGGACTACGGCCAGTACCCGCAATTGCAGGCACCGTTCGCGGTGGCGCGGGTGCTGGTGTCGCTGCTGATCGCCGGCATCGTGATGATGCTGTACAGCTCGGCGGGCCGCCGCTTCGCGCCGTGGCTGACCTTGTCCTGGCTGCTGCTGCCGCAGATCATGATCTCGTGGATGATCTGGCACACCGACGGCGTGGAGTCGCCATACTACGTGGGCCTGAACCTGGCCATCTTCGCGTCCGGCATCGCGCTGCCGTTCGGCCTGTGGCAGAACCTGGTGTTCGGGCTGCTCTCCTACCTGTTCTACCTGCTGGCCTGCCTGTTCCATCCCGGCGGGGTCGAGCCGGCCGGCACCTTCATCGTCAATTCGCTGTTCCTGCTGTTCGCCGCCGCGGCCAGTGCGGTCTACACCTTCTTCAACGAGCGCGCGCGCTTCATGCTGTTCCGCCTCAAGGCCGAGGTTGCGGAAAAAAACGGCGAGCTCGAGGTGATCAACCGCAAGCTGGTCGACATCAAGGGCCAGATGCTGCAGCAGGAAAAGATGGCCGCCATCGGTACGCTGGCCGCAGGCCTGCTGCACGAGGTCAACAACCCGGTGAACTTCTGCCTGATGGCGATCGAGGTCGCGATGGAGGAGCCGGTGGCCAAGAACGAGCCGATGCTGCAGGAGTGCCTGGTCGACGCCAAGCAGGGCATGCAGCGTATCCAGCATATCGTGTCGGACCTGAAGACCTTCGCTTATCGCAAGCCGGGCGCCGAGGCCGAGGGCACGCCGTTCCTGTTCGAAAAGGCGCTCGATTCCTCGATCCGGCTCACCGCGCATGAACTGCGCGGCGTGGCCGTCACGCGCGAGCTGCCGGCCGACACGCTGGTGCTGGGCGACGAGGCCGCCGTGATCGGCGTGCTGATCAACCTGTTTTCAAACGCTGCGCTAGCGATGCGCAAGGCCGGCACGCAAAGCCCGGCGATCCACACCACGGTGAAGTGGGTCGAGCGCCGCCTGCACGTGACCGTGAAGGACAACGGACCGGGCATCGCCGCCGAACACCTGGCGCGCGTGTTCGAGCCGTTCTTCACCACGCGCGAAGTGGGTCAGGGCCTTGGCCTTGGCCTGTCCATCAGCTATGCGGTGGTCGAACGCCACGGCGGGGTCCTGTTCGCCGAGAGCGAACTGGGCAAGTGGGCCTCGTTCAGCTTCGACCTGCCGCGCGCCGACTGAGAATGCCATGAGCGACGCCAGGCAACCCCGGCTTACCGTGCTCTACGTCGATGACGAAGAGATGGCATGCAAGTATTTTGCCCGCGCGGTCGGTGCGGAGTACGAGGTGCTGGTCGCCAGCGGCGCGGACGAGGCGATCGGCATCCTGCGCCGCGAGGGCGCGCGCGTGGCGGTGCTGGTGACGGACTTCCGCATGCCCGGGCGCGACGGCGGCGACCTGCTGCGCCAGATCGCGCTCGAATATCCGCAGATCGTGCGCATGCTGGTGACGGCCTATGYCGACAAGGACATGCTGCTGCAGACGGTCAATACCGGCGAGGTCTTCCGAATCCTGGAGAAGCCGCTCGGGCTCAGCCAGGTGCGCGACGCGCTGCGCATGGCGGCGGAGCGCTATCGCGAACGCTCGATGCGCCACCAGCGCCTGATGGCCATCGACGAGACGCTGGCCTTCCTGGCGCACGAACTCAACACGCCGCTGGCGGCGATCGCAAATTTTGCGCGCGGTATCGAAAGCCGGATCGTGGCGGAATACAATCCGCAGCGCCAGACCGAGATCGGCCAGGCGGCCAGCGCGATGCACGACAACGCACAGTATTGCCTGGCGGTGATCTCGTCGTTCCTGCAGTCGGTGCGCAGCAGCGGCAGCCGGCCGAGCACGCAGGCCACCGCCAGCCGTGAAGTGACCGCCGGCGGGCTGATCGCCGCGTTGCTCGATACCTACCCGTTTGCGGGAGCGCAGCGGGAGTGGGTGCAGGTTGAACTGCAAGAAGATTTTGCCGTGCGCACGTTGCCCAACWGCGTGGCGCTGGTGCTGTCGTCGCTGCTGTCCAATGCGCTGCGTGCGCTCGACGGCATCGACGGGCCTTCGCTGCGTTTCGTGGTGACGGCCGAGCCCGAGGCCGCGATCCGTATTTGCGACAACGGCCCGGGCATCCCGCCGGAGGTGATGGGGCGCCTTCTGGTGGACCCGGTTACTACCCACGCGAGCACCGGTGGCAATGGCCTGGGCATGATTTTCTGCAACCGTGTGATGCAGTCTTTCGGTGGCGGTATCCGGATCGAATCGATGGCCGGGGCCGGTACCACCGTAACGCTGGATTTCCCCAATACAAAGAGTCGAATGCATAGGAGTGATCGATGAACGAACCGAATGCCACGCAGGCACCATCACCGGCGATTCTGTTCGTCGATGACGAAGCCACGGCGGTCAAGTATTTCCAGCGTGCCATCGGCGCCCTGGCGCCAGTCGTGACCGGCGGCTCGGTTGAAGAAGGCAAGGCGCTGCTGGATGCGCACGCCGACAGCCTGGCGGTGCTGGTTTCCGACCAGCGCATGCCGGGCGAATACGGCAACGAGCTGCTGCGCTACGCGCGCGAGCGCTACCCGCATATCGTGCGTATCCTGACCACTGCCTATTCGGAGATCGAGCATACCGTCGCGGCCGTCAACGAAGGCCAGATCCATCGCTACATCAAGAAGCCGTGGGACATCACCGCACTGCGCATGGAGCTCAAGCAGGCGCTCGAGATGGCGGGCCTGCGCAAGGAGCGCGACCAGCTCGTGCGCGAGAAGCTGAGCGTGCTGCAGAAGCAGACCGTCGCCACGCGCGTGGGGCTGGTGCGCGCACTGGTGGCCAGCCTGATCGGCACGGATCGCTTCCAGCCGGTCGAGACCTACCTGGCATCGGCCGCATTGGCCGGCGTGCAGAACCCCGAGCCGGACTGGCTGCTGATGGACTACGCTGATCTGGTGGCGGCGGAAAGCCGGCGCAGCGGTGGCTTCGGCTTCGCGGTGGCGGCGCAGCTCGCCGCGCTGCGCACGCGCTTTGCCGGGCGCGGCGCAGGCGACGCAGTCACGGTGCTGGCCGACGTGCTGGCTGAAGTACCGTCCACGGGCGAAGGCGCCGCGGCGGTGCGCCGCGATGGCGATGCGCTGGTCTGGACCCGGCCTGCTGCGCTGGCCGAATACCTCGGCGAGCCGGTCAAGAAGGAAGTCTCGGCGCAGCACGCCGTCTGGCTTGCCGGGCTGCTATGGCTGGAAGAGGCGGGCGGCGCGCTCAAGGCCGCGCGCGAGGGCGATGTCATCGTCTGCCGCGTTGCCGCGCGCACGACGGAATTCTCGACGGACCGCCTTGCGGTGTGGATCGAGCAGTTCTGATCCGGGCAGTGCCGCGCCGCGCAGGCGGCAGGGCAAGAAAATGGGCACCCGGAGGTGCCCATTTTTCATGGTCGCGAGCCAGGCCCGGGGCCGTCAGGCCTGCGCGCCGTAGTTCGGGTCGTCGCGGTCGATTTCGCCCGGCTTCTTCTCGCCCTTGACCAGGTCCTCGCGCTTGACGCCGAACCACATGGCCAGCGCCGCGGCGACGAACACCGAGGAGTAGATGCCGAACAGGATACCSACSGTCAGSGCCAGCGCGAAGTARTGSAGSGTSGGRCCGCCGAAGAAGAACATCGACAACACCATCATTTCGGTCGAGCCGTGGGTGATGATGGTCCGCGAGATGGTACTGGTGATCGCGTTGTCGATGATCTCGTGCGTGCTCATCTTGCGGTACTTGCGGAAGTTCTCGCGGATCCGGTCGAAGATCACCACCGACTCGTTGACCGAGTAGCCCAGCACCKCCAGGATCRCCGCCAGCACCGACAGCGAGAACTCCCACTGGAAGAAGGCGAAGAAGCCGAGGATGATCACCACGTCGTGCAGGTTGGCGATGATGCCCGCCACCGCGAACTTCCATTCGAAGCGGAACGACAGGTAGATCACGATGCCGGCCACCACGCACAGCAGCGCCAGCAGGCCGTCGGTGGCCAGTTCCTTGCCCACCTGCGGGCCGACGAATTCCACGCGCTGCAGCTTGACTTCAGGCGTGGCGGCCTGCAGCGCGCCCATGACCTGCTCGCTCTGCTGGGCCGAGGTGACGGGCTTGCCGTCCGGGCCCTTCTGCAGCGGCAGGCGGATCATCACGTCGCGCGAGGTGCCGAAGTTCTGCACCTGCACGTCGGTATAGCCGAGCTTGCCGACCTGGCCACGGATCTTCTCGAGATCGGCGGTCTGCTGGTAGTTGACCTCCATCACCGTGCCGCCGGTGAACTCGATCGACAGGTGCAGGCCCTTGTGCCAGAGGAAGAACACGGCCGCGGCAAACGTCAGGAAGGAAATCACGTTGAAGACCAACGCGTGCTTCATGAACGGAATGTCGCGCCGGATGCGGAAGAATTCCATGTTGAATCCTGTTCTGTACGGCAGCCCTTGCTGCCGTTCTTGTGCTGTTTGGCGGCCGCGCGCCTGGCGCGGCCGCCTTGATGCTGTCCCGATGCTTACTTGGTGACGGTGCCCTGGCTGTCCGAGCCCGGCTTCCAGATCTGGCCGATCGCCACGCTCTGCAGCTTCTTCTTGCGGCCGTACCAGAGGTTGACCAGGCCGCGGTTGAAGAACACCGCCGAGAACATCGAGGTCAGGATGCCCAGGCAGTGGACCACGGCAAAGCCGCGCACCGGGCCCGAACCGAAGGCCAGCAGCGCCAGGCCGGCGATCAGCGTGGTCACGTTCGAGTCAAGGATGGTGGCCCAGGCGCGGTCGAAGCCGGTGGCGATGGCGACCTGCGGCGAAGCGCCCGCGCGCAGCTCTTCGCGGATGCGCTCGTTGATCAGCACGTTGGCGTCGATGGCCATGCCCAGCACCAGCGCGATAGCGGCGATGCCCGGCAGGGTCAGCGTGGCCTGCAGCATCGACAGCACCGCCACCAGCAGCAGCAGGTTGATGGCCAGCGCGGCCACCGAGAACACGCCGAACAGCATGTAGTACAGCACCATGAAGATGGCGATGGCGCTGAAGCCGTAGGCCACCGAGTCAAAGCCCTTCTTGATGTTGTCCGCGCCCAGCGAYGGGCCGATGGTGCGCTCTTCGATGATTTCCATCGGCGCGGCCAGCGAGCCGGCGCGCAGCAGCAGGGCCAGGTCGTTGGCGGCTTCGGTGGAGTACGAGCCGGTGATCTGGAAGCTCGAGCCCAGTTCGGACTGGATCGTCGCCACCGTCAGCACTTCGCCCTTGCCCTTCTCGAACAGCACGATGCCCATCGGCTTGCCGATGTTCTCGCGCGATACGTCGCGCAGCACGCGCCCGCCCTGGGCATCGAGCTTGATATTGACCGAGGGGCGCTGGTTGTGGTCGAAGCCCGCCGAGGCGCTCTCGATGCGGTCGCCGGTGAAGATGACCTGCTTCTTGAGCACCACCGGGGCGCCGTTGCCTTGCGTGAACAGCTCGCTGCCGAACGGGATCGGGTCGCCCGGGCGCGGCGCGCGCGGCGCGTCGGGATCGGCCAGGCGGGCTTCCAGCGTGGCGGTGCGGCCGATGATGTCCTTGGCCTTGGCGGTGTCCTGCACGCCAGGCAGCTGCACCACGATGCGGTCGGCGCCTTGCTGCTGGATCACCGGTTCGGCCACGCCGAGTTCGTTGACCCGGTTGTGCAGGGTGGTGATGTTCTGCTTGACCGCCGAGTCCTGCACGGCCTTGCGCGCGGCGTCGGTGAACACGCCGGAGATATTGTTGCCGTCCGGCGCGAAGGCCAGTTCGCGCAGGTTGTCGGCAAGGATGCCACGCGCCTTGGCAGCGTCGTCGGCATTGTTGAAGCGCACCGTCAGGCGCTCGCCGTCGCGGTCGATGCCGCCGTGGCGGATGCCCTTGTCGCGCAGCAGGGTGCGCGCGTCGCCGGCCAGGCTGTCGAGTTTCTTGTCGACCGCGCCCTTCATGTCCACCTGCAGCAGGAAGTGCACGCCGCCGCGCAGGTCCAGGCCCAGGTACATCGGCAGCGCGTGCATGGCGGTCAGCCAGCGCGGCGAGCCCGACAGCAGGTTCAGCGCCACCACATAGGTGGCGTCATTGGCATCCGGGTTGAGCGCGCGCGTCAGGACGTCCTTGGCCTTGAGCTGCTCGTCGGGCGTGCGAAAGCGTGCCTTGACCGAGCCGGACTGGCCGTTGACGTCGAAGAACATGCCGTCGGGCTGCAGGCTGTTCTGCGCCAGGATCTGCTCGATCTGCTTCTGCGTGGCCAGGTCGACCTTGACCGTGGCCTTGGCGGAGGAAACCTGCACGGCAGGCGCCTCGCCGAAGAAGTTCGGCAGCGTATAGGTGATGCCGATGGCCAGCGCCACCAGGATCACGAGGTATTTCCAAAGCGGATAACGATTCATCTTTGGCCAGTCGTTCTGCGGTTGGCGGGGCCGAGCGTACCGTTCGACGGTATCGTCAGCGGGAGATCGGCACCGCCGCACCGGTTGGCAAACAGCCGCCTGGCATCCACGGGCAACCCCGGGCTGGATCAGGCGGCTGCGGGGGCACGCGCGCTAAAGGCGTGCCGGGAAGGGCGAAATAAGCCGGCGAGAAGGCAGCGAAGCGGCAGCAGGGCGGCAGCGCAAAGGGCGCGCTGCCTGCGGCGCGATGCTCAGAGCGACTTCAGCGAGCCCTTGGGCAGCACGGTGGTCACGGCGCTCTTCTGCACGGTGATTTCGGTGCCGGCTGCGATCTCGACGGTCACGTACTGCTCGTTCACCTTGGTCACGCGGCCAAGGATGCCGCCGGCGGTGACGACTTCATCGTTCTTGGCCAGGGCTTCCAGCATTGCCTTCGATTCCTTCTGGCGCTTCATCTGCGGGCGGATCATGATGAACCACAGCACCGCGAACATCAGGATGATGGGCAGGAAACTCATCAGGCCACCCGCCGCGCCACCGGTTACACCGGCAGTCTGGGCAAATGCGTTAGAAATCAGCACGTCGCTTCTCCGTCACAAAGTCAATCAGTTAGTCGATCATTCTACCACCCGCTTGCAACCGCATTGCACGCCCGATCGGGGCATTTGCAGGGGTTTACGGGTTTGTTCGGGGCGCCTTGCGAGCCGCCTGGACACGCCGGACCCCGCTGTTCGACCGCCGCCCGGCGGAAAGTTCACGGGACCCGGGTGGCCTCTACTGCGCTCCGCGCGCGCGGTCCGCGGCAAAGCGCGCCCGGAAGGCTTCGAAGCGGTGCTGCTCGATGGCCTCGCGCATCTCTGCCATCAGCTGCAGGTAGTAGTGCAGGTTGTGGATGGTGTTCAGGCGCGCGCCCAGGATCTCGCCGACGCGGTGCAGGTGATGCAGGTAGGCGCGCGAGAAATTGCGGCAGGTATAGCAGCCGCAGCTTTCGTCCAGCGGGCGGGTGTCGCTGCGGTGGACCGCGTTCTTGATCTTGACGTCGCCGAAGCGCGTGAACAGCCAGCCGTTGCGGGCATTGCGGGTCGGCATCACGCAGTCGAACATGTCGACGCCGGCGGCCACGCCCGCCACCAGGTCCTCGGGCGTGCCCACGCCCATCAGGTAATGCGGCTTGTGCGCCGGCAGGCGCGGCGCCACGTGCTCCAGCACCCGCATCATGTCTTCCTTGGGCTCGCCCACCGACAGCCCGCCGATGGCGTAGCCGTGGAAGTCCAGCTCGGACAGGCCGGCGAGCGACTCGTCGCGCAGGTCCTCGAACATGCCGCCCTGGACGATGCCGAACAGCGCGTTGGGGTTGGCCAGGCGGTTGAATTCGTCGATCGAGCGCTTGGCCCAGCGCAGGCTCATGCGCATCGAGGTGGCCGCCTCGGCGTGCGTGGCCGGGCGGTTGTCGATCTCGTACGGCGTGCACTCGTCGAACTGCATGACGATGTCGGAATTCAGCGTGCGCTGGATCTGCATCGAGATCTCGGGCGAGAGGAACAGCTTGTCGCCGTTGACGGGCGAGGCGAAGGTCACGCCATCCTCGGTGATCTTGCGCAGCGCGCCCAGCGAGAACACTTGGAAGCCGCCCGAATCGGTCAGGATCGGCTTGTCCCAGCCCATGAAGCGGTGCAGGCCGCCGTGGCTCTCGACCACTTCCAGGCCGGGGCGCAGCCACAGGTGGAAGGTGTTGCCCAGGATGATCTGCGAGCCGATCTCGTTGAGCTCGAGCGGCGACATCGCCTTGACCGAGCCGTAGGTGCCGACCGGCATGAAGATCGGGGTCTCGACCACGCCGTGGTTGAGGGTGACGCGGCCGCGGCGGGCGTTGCCGTCGGTGGTGAGCAGTTCGAAGTCGAGCATGGCGGGTATCTTGGAAGCGGTTTCTGGCTGGCGCGGCGCGCTCAGGGCTGCGGCTGGCGCGTGAGCAGCATGGCGTCGCCGTAGCTGAAGAAGCGGTAGCGCTGTTCCACCGCATGGCGGTAGGCGGCGCGGATGGGCTCCACGCCGGCCAGCGCCGATACCAGCATCAGCAGGGTCGACTTGGGCAGGTGGAAGTTGGTGATGAGCGCGTCGACCACGCGGAAGCGGTAGCCGGGCGTGATGAAGATGTCGGTATCGCCGCGGCCGGCGGCCAGCGTGCCGTCGGCCGCGCCGGCCGATTCCAGCGCGCGCAGCGAGGTGGTGCCGACCGCGATCACCCGGCCGCCGGCGGCGCGCGTGTCGCGCACGGCCTGGGCCAGTTCCCCGGAGATCTCGTACCACTCGGCGTGCATCTTGTGCTCGGCCAGGTTCTCGGTGCGCACCGGCTGGAAGGTGCCGGCGCCCACGTGCAAGGTCAGGAAGCCGCGCCGCACGCCGAGCGCATCGAGCCGCGCGAACAGGGCGTCGTCGAAATGCAGGCCGGCGGTGGGCGCGGCCACGGCGCCGGGATTGCGCGCGTAGACGGTCTGGTAGCGGGTTTCGTCGTAGGCGTCGGGGTCGTGGGTGATATAGGGCGGCAGCGGCAGGCGGCCGTACTGCTCGATCAGGTCCAGCGCCGGCGCGGGGAAGCGCAGCGTGAAGAACTGGTCCACGCGCGGGCCCACGGTGACCTCGAAGGCATCCGCCAGGCGGATCCGGCTGCCCTCGGGCGGCGTCTTGGACGCGCGCACCTGGGCCAGCACGGTATCGGTGTCCAGCACGCGCTCGACCAGCACCTCGACCTTGCCGCCGCTGCCCTTCTGGCCGAAAAAGCGTGCCTTGATCACGCGCGTGTCGTTGAACACCAGCAGGTCGGACGGGCGCAGGTAGTCCGCCACATCGGCAAAGACGCGGTCCGCCATGCGCGTGACACCCGTCTGCGCCTCGGTCTCCACCACCAGCAGCCGGCTGGCGGCGCGCTCGGGCAGGGCGGTCTGCGCGATCAGTTCTGGCGGGAGCGGGAAATCGAAATCGGACAACGTCAGCATCATGGGGGGCAAAAACGGCAGCGGGCCGCGCAGTGGCGCGGCCGGCATAGGTACAATCGGCGAATCCGGTATTGTAAGGCTTGGGGCGGCAGCGCCGCCCGGGCGCGCATGATATCGCCTATTTGCCGGTCCTTCGCGGCCCCTCGCGGCCCCTGGCGACCGCTTGCGTCACCCTGCCGCGGCAGGTATCCGACACCACACGCTTACTCGCCACAACACTGCCGCCCGATGCCAGGAACCGCTCCCGACCCGATCCAGGAAACCGCCGACAGCCCGGCGCCGGCCGCGGGCAAGCCGGCGCGCCCCGGCAAGGCCGCGGCGGCCAAGGGCGGCGCGGCGGGCAAGCCATCCTCGGCCATGGCGCGCCTGCACAAGCTCGGCCTCAAGCGCGATGTCGACCTGGTGCTGCACCTGCCCATGCGCTACGAGGACGAGACCTCGCTGCAGCCGATCGCCGAGGCGATCCGGCGCGCCGGGCTGGGCCTGACGGCGCAGGTCGAGGGCGTGGTCGCCTCCAACGAGGTCACCTTCCGCCCGCGCCGCCAGATGGTGGTGAAGATCGCCGACGACAGCGGCGAGCTGACGCTGCGCTTCCTGAATTTCTACGGCAACCAGGCCCAGCAGATGGCCGAGGGCGCCAGCCTGCGCGTGCGCGGCGAGGTGCGCGGCGGCTTCTTCGGCGCGGAGATGGTGCACCCCACGGTGCGCACGGTAGCGCCCGGCGAGCCGCTGCCGGACCGCCTCACGCCGGTCTATCCGAGCACCGCCGGCATTCCGCAGACCTACCTGCGCAAAGCCATCGGCGGCGCGCTGGGGCGCACGCCGCTGCCCGAGACCCTGCCGCACCCGGTGCTGCAAGGACCCCTGGCCCAGCTCAAGCTGCGGCCGCTGCCGGAGTGCCTGCGCCTGCTGCACGCGCCGCCGCAGGAGGTGGACGAAGCCGCGCTGACCGAGCGTTCGCACCCCGCCTGGCAGCGCATCAAGTTCGACGAGCTGCTGGCCCAGCAGCTTTCGCTCAAGCGTTCGCAGGCCGCGCGGCGCGACAAGAGCGCGCCGCCCATGCCGCGCCGCGCCGGCGGGCTGCTGACGGGCTTCCTGGCCGCGCTGCCGTTCAAGCTCACCGGCGCGCAGCAGCGCGTGGTCGAGGAAATCGCCACCGACATGGGCGCGCCGCACCCGATGCACCGCCTGCTGCAGGGCGACGTCGGCAGCGGCAAGACCATCGTCGCCGCACTGGCGGCCTGCCAGGCCATCGATGCCGGCTACCAGGCCGCGCTGATGGCGCCTACCGAAATCCTGGCCGAGCAGCACTTCCGCAAGCTCTCCGCCTGGCTGGAGCCGCTCGGCGTGACGGTGGTATGGCTGGCCGGCAGCCTCAAGGCGCGCGCCAAGCGCGAGGCCGCGGCGCGGGTCGAATCGGGCGAGGCCAGGCTGGTCATCGGCACCCACGCCCTGATCCAGGACAGCGTGAAATTCGCGCGGCTGGGCTTGTCGGTGGTGGACGAGCAGCACCGCTTCGGCGTGGCGCAGCGGCTGGCGCTGCGCGGCAAGGCCGACGCCGATGGCGGCGAGGCCGTGCCGGCCGCACGCGGCGGCGCGCCCGCCGAAACCGTGCCGCACCAGCTGATGATGTCGGCCACGCCGATCCCGCGCACGCTGGCCATGACCTACTACGCCGATCTCGACGTTTCGGTGATCGATGAACTGCCGCCCGGGCGCAGCCCGGTGGTCACGCGGCTGGTCAACGATGYGCGCCGCGACGAGGTGATCGAGCGCGTGCATCATGCCGCCGCCGACGGCCGCCAGATCTACTGGGTCTGCCCGCTGATCGAGGAGAGCGAGGCGCTGCAGCTGCAGACTGCCGTGGAGACCTACGAAACCCTGGTCGCGGCGCTGCCCGAGCTCAAGGTGGGGCTGGTGCATGGCCGGCTGCCGCCGGCGGAGAAGGCCGCGGTGATGGGCGATTTCATCGCCAACCGGCTGCAAGTGCTGGTCGCCACCACGGTGATCGAGGTCGGGGTGGACGTGCCCAACGCCTCGCTGATGGTGATCGAGCATGCCGAGCGCTTCGGCCTGGCGCAGCTGCACCAGTTGCGCGGCCGGGTCGGGCGGGGGAGTGCGGAATCGGTCTGCCTGCTGATGTACCAGGCGCCGCTGTCGCCCACGGCGAAGGAGCGCCTGGCCACCATGCGCGAGACCACGGATGGCTTCGAGATCGCCCGGCGCGACCTGCAGATCCGCGGCCCCGGCGAGTTCCTCGGCGCGCGCCAGTCCGGCGAGGCGATGCTGCGCTTCGCCGACCTGGAAACCGATGCCTGGCTGGTCGACTACGCGCAGGAGGCTGCCGAACTGATGCTGGCGCGCTACCCCGAAGCCGTGGAGGCGCACCTGCTGCGCTGGCTCGGCGGGCGCGAGCATTTCCTCAAGGCTTGAGGCCTCCGGCGGCGACAAGTGCCGCAGCCTGCACGTCATGTTCCGGGCCGGGGTATCGTGCGCGCCGCATTGATCCTGGCTCTGACAGAACCGTGAATCGAAGGTAAAATCTATCGCCTAACGGGAATTGATAAGTCATGACGCTCACCGAACTCAAGTACATCGTCGCCGTGGCGCGTGAGCGCCATTTCGGCCGGGCCGCGGAAGCCTGCTTCGTATCGCAGCCGACCTTGTCGGTCGCCATCAAGAAGCTGGAAGACGAGCTCAATGTGCAGATTTTCGAGCGCGGGACCTCCGAGGTCTCGGTGACGCCCATCGGCGAGCAGATCGTGGCGCAGGCCCAGCGCGTGCTGGAGCAGACCATGGCCATCCGCGAGATCGCCAAGCAGGGCAAGGACCCGCTGGCCGGGCCGCTGCGCCTGGGGGTGATCTACACGATCGGGCCCTACCTGCTGCCTTCGCTGGTCAAGGAAATGATCCAGACCGTGCCGCAGATGCCGCTGATGCTGCAGGAGAACTACACGGTCAAGCTGATCGAGCTGCTCAAGCAGGGCGAGATCGACTGCGCCATCATGGCCGAGCCGTTCGCCGATTCCGGCCTGACCGTGCAGCCCCTGTACGACGAACCCTTCGTGGTGGCGGTGCCGCGCGGGCACCAGCTGGAATCGGCCGGCAAGGTCGATCCCGACGAGCTCAAGCAGCAGACCATGCTGCTGCTGGGTAGCGGCCATTGCTTCCGCGACCAGGTGCTGGGCGTATGCCCGGAGCTGTCGCGCTTCTCGCAGGCGGCCGACGGCATCCAGAAGACCTTCGAGGGCTCCTCGCTGGAAACCATCCGTCACATGGTGGCCAGCGGTGTCGGCATCACCGTGCTGCCGCGCACCTCGGTCGCCGACCTGAGGCCGGGCAAGAACGACCTGCTGGCCTATGTGCCGTTCACCGACCCCGTGCCCGACCGGCGCGTGGTGCTGGCCTGGCGCAAGAGCTTTACGCGCCTTCCCGCCATGGAGGCGCTGCGCCGCGCCGTGGCCGCGTGCGCGCTGCCTGGCGTCAGCATGCTGGCCGCCAAGGAGCTGGCCGAGGCCGCCTGAGCGGCCTGTCCTTCCGGGCGGGTGGTCCTGCCCGCCTGTCCTGCCCCTCCTGCCCCTCCTTTCCCTCCCTCCATCCCCCTTCTATTTCCCGCGCATTCCCTGCGTGCGCTGGCCGAACCTGCCGGCCGACATAGGTGACGTCTATTTCATAGTTAGAAATTATTAAATTCCAAACTTGATAGATCGACCTTAGACTTCCTGCATCGACACATTACGTGCCGGTCACTCAGAGGAGTCCTGGATGGAAGGCATCCGATCCACCACAACGGGCAGCATCCTGCGCGCGCTGGCAGGCTGCGTGGCCGATTGCCTTGCCTGTTGCGCCGCGGTGTACTGAAATTAGCCAGCGGCCATGCAGAGCCCGCCCCAGCCAGGATTCCAGATCACCCAATCACCCGATCACCCACAAGAAGAKGGCATGATGAGCAAGGACAAGGATGTTCTCACCACTGGCGCGGGCGCGCCGGTTGCCGACAACCAGAACTCGTTGACCGCGGGCCCGCGCGGTCCCATGTTGCTGCAGGATGTGTGGTTCCTCGAGAAACTCGCGCACTTCGACCGCGAGGTCATTCCCGAGCGGCGCGTGCACGCCAAGGGCTCCGGTGCCCACGGTACCTTCACCGTCACGCACGACATCAGCAAGTACAGCAAGGCCTCGGTATTCGCCCAGACAGGCAAGCAGACGCCGATCTTCATCCGCTTTTCCACCGTGGCCGGCGAGCGCGGCGCGGCCGACGCCGAGCGCGACGTGCGCGGCTTCTCGATCAAGTTCTACACGGACGAAGGCAACTGGGACGTGGTGGGCAACAACACGCCGGTGTTCTTCGTGCGCGACCCGCTCAAGTTCCCCGACTTCATCCATACGCAGAAACGCAACCCGCGCACCAACCTGCGCGACCCGATCGCCGTGTGGGACTTCTGGTCGCGCCATCCGGAGTCGCTGCACCAGGTCACCATCCTGATGAGCGACCGCGGCCTGCCGCAGAACTATCGCCAGATCCACGGCTTCGGCTCGCACACGTATTCGTTCATCAACGCCGCGAACGAGCGCTTCTGGGTCAAGTTCCACTTCAAGTCGGCGCAGGGCATCGCCAACTGGACCAATGAAGAGGCGGCCAAGGTAGTCGCGGGCGATCGCGAGAGCGCGCAGCGCGACCTGTTCGAGAACATCGAGCGCGGCAACTTCCCGCGCTGGAACGTGCGCGTGCAGGTCATGCCGGAGGCCGACGCCGCCAAGTACCACCTCAACCCGTTCGATCTCACCAAGGTGTGGCCGCACAAGGACTACCCGCTGATCGACGTCGGCGTGCTGGAGCTCAACCGCAACCCGGACAACTACTTCGCCGAAGTGGAGCAGGTGGCGATGAATCCCGCCAACGTGGTGCCCGGCATCAGCTTCTCGCCCGACAAGATGCTGCAGGGCCGGCTGTTCTCGTACGGTGACACGCAGCGCTATCGCCTGGGCGTGAACCACAACCAGATCCCGGTCAACGCGCCGCGCAACCCGTCGGTCAACAGCTTCCACCGCGACGGCGCGATGCGGGTGGACGGCAACCAGGGCGCCAAGATCAACTACGAGCCGAACCGCCAGGGCGCCTATGCCGCCAGCGAGCGCGCGGCCGAGCCGCCGCTGGCCGTGGGCGGGGACGCGGACCGCTTCGACCACCGCGAGGACAGCGACTACTACAGCCAGCCAGGTGCCCTGTTCCGCCTGTTCGACGAGGCGCAGCGCCAGCGCCTGTATTCGAATATCGCGGCCGCGATGCGGGGCGTGCCCGAAGAGATCGTGCGCGTGCAGCTGGAGCACTTCGCCAAGGCCGATCCGGCCTACGCGGAAGGCGTCAGGCGCGCACTCGACCTGAAGTAAACCGCGTCCGCGCCGGCGCCCCGGATGGCGCCGGCGCAGCGCGGCAACCCAAGGCAAGGAGGACCATCATGGCCATGATCGATATGTTCGTCAGCGAGCTGCAGCAACTGCGGCATGATGCGCACGACCGCGCCGGCCACGCCGATGCCGCGCGCCTGCAACGCAAGCTGTGGCGCAAGGAAATCGGCATGGCGGTGATCGCGCTGGGCGCGGCCGCGGTGCTCTTCAATGCCGCGCGGGGTTTGCTGGCCGGTTTGTCGGCCTTCGGCGGGTGATGCGATAATGTGCGGGTTGTGCCGCGTTGCATGGCGCGGCAGTTATCGTGGCCACCCCAGATTGGAGCGTACCTATCATGGCAAAGAAGAATGAGATGAGCGTGAACATCGGCATTTCCGACAAAGAGCGCAAGAAAATCGCGGAAGGCCTCTCGAAGCTGCTGGCGGATACCTACACGCTCTATCTCAAGACCCATAACTTTCACTGGAACGTGACGGGTCCGATGTTCAACACGCTGCACCTGATGTTCGAGGCGCAGTACACCGAGCTGGCGCTGGCCGTGGACTCCATCGCGGAGCGCATCCGCGCGCTGGGCTACCCGGCACCGGGCACCTACAAGGAGTACGCCCGCCTGTCGTCGATCGCCGAGGAAGAGGGCGTGCCCGAAGCCACCGACATGATCCGCAAGCTGGTCGAAGGCCAGGAAGCCGTGGTGCGCACCGCGCGCTCGCTGTTCCCGGTGATCGACGCGGCCGGCGACGAACCCTCGGCCGACCTGCTGACCCAGCGCATGCAGACGCACGAAAAGACCGCATGGATGCTGCGCTCGATGCTGGCCTGAGCGCCGTCCCGGTGTCGTGCGCGCGCCCCTCCGGCGCCAGCTGACGGCACCGTGCCCCGCGCGCCGCGCCCTGACCGGGTCGCGGCGCGTTTCCGTTTCATGTCCCGCTGTCCGGGACCCCGCATTCCCCTGTCCGCAGTCCGCATCGCGGGCCTCTGCCATGTTCGAACGCCTCGCCCTGTACGCGCGCCTCGTGCGCATCGACAAGCCCATCGGCACGCTGCTGCTGCTCTGGCCCACGCTATGGGCGCTCTGGATGGCCGCGGGCGGCCCGCCGGCGTGGAGCCTGTTCTGGATCTTTTTCGCCGGCACCTTCCTGATGCGCTCCGCCGGCTGCGCCATGAACGACTGGGCCGACCGCGACTTCGACAAGCACGTCAAGCGCACCAGGGAGCGTCCGCTCACGGCCGGCAAGATCAAGGCGTGGGAAGCCATCGCGGTGGCGGTGGTGCTGGCCTTGCTGGCTTTCATGCTGATCCTGCCGCTCAATGCGCTGACCAAGTGGCTGGCGGTGGCGGCCGCCTTTATCGCGGCCACCTATCCCTTCTTCAAGCGCTTCTTCGCCATCCCGCAGGCCTATCTCGGCATTGCCTTCGGCTTCGGCATCCCGATGGCGTTCGCCGCCGTGCAGGGCGAGGTGCCCGCGGCGGCGTGGATCATGCTGCTGGCCAATGTGTTCTGGGCCGTCGCCTACGACACCGCGTATGCGATGGTGGACCGCGACGATGACCTGCTGCTCGGCATGAAGACCTCGGCGATCACCTTCGGCCGCTACGACGTGGCTGCCATCATGCTGTGCTACGCGGCCTTTCTCGGCCTGATGGGATGGGCGGGCGCGCGGTTCGGGCTCGGCTGGCCCTACTGGGCGGGCCTGGCGGCCGCGGCCGGCTGCGCGGTCTATCACTACACGCTGATCCGCGGCCGGGACCGCATGCAGTGCTTTGCCGCGTTCCGGCACAACAACTGGCTGGGCGCGTGCGTGTTCGCCGGGACGGCGGTGGCCTACGCGATTCGTTGAAGGCGTGGCCTGGCCGGGCCTTCGAGCGGCGCATATCCCGATGGTTTGCTCCCCTCTCCCGCCTGCGGGAGAGGGCGCCAGGGCAGCGGGTGCCAGGACGGCGGGCACCAGGACAGCGGGCAGCGCCGCCGGTGCGGGCGCATCTCGCCGGCTTCGTTTCGGCTCCGGGGGCTATGCTCCCGTTCAGTCCTTGCCGAACTCCGCGCCCATTTCGGTGGCGCGTGCCGCCGCCGCATGCATGGCCTTCACGAAGGACTCGCCGATGCCGGCGTCCTGCATTGCGGTGAGCGCCGCGTAGGTCGTGCCGCCCTTCGATGTCACGCGCTCGCGCAGCAGGCTGACCGGCTCGTCCGACTGCGCCGCCAGCGCGGCGGCGCCGCGGAAGGTCTCCACCGCCAGCGCACGCCCCTGCTCGGGCGTCAGGCCGAGTTCGGCGGCCGCCTTTTCCATCGCCTCGATGAAATAGAAGACATAGGCCGGGCCGCTGCCGGAAATCGCCGTGACGGCGTCGATCCGGGCGTCGTCCGCCACCCATTCGCATTTGCCCACCGCACTGGCCAGCGCGCCGGCGATCTCGCGGTCGCGTTCGCCCAGCCCGGGTGCCGCGGCCAGGCCGGTCATGCCCATGCCGGCCAGCGCCGGGGTGTTCGGCATGGCGCGCACCAGGCGCTGGTGGCCGCCGAACCAGCGCTGCATGTCGGACAGGCGGATGCCGGCGGCCACGCTGACGATCAGGTTGTCGGCGAGATGCGGCGCCAGCGATGCCGCCGCTGCGTGGAACTGCTGCGGCTTGACCGCGAGCACCAGTACGTCGCTGGCGCCGAAGGCGGCGTCGGGCGTGCCGGACGCATGCACGCCGTGGTCGCGCCGCAGGCGCGCCTGGGCATCCTCGAAGGGATCGACCACGCGGATCGAGCTGGCGGGTACGCCGCGGGCGATCAGGCCGCCGATCAGGGCAGTCGCCATATTGCCGCCGCCGAGGAAGCCGAAGGTGAGGGTGTCGAGCATGGGTTTTCTTTGTCTCTTGCTGGAGTTCGTTTTGGGGAGCGCGCGGTCAGCCGTGCGCGACGGGGGCCGCATGGCCGGTTCCGGCCGCCGCGCCATAGTCGCGCGCGCCGAAGATGGCGGTACCGATGCGCACGATGGTGGCCCCTTCGGCGATGGCGGCGTCCATGTCGGCGGACATGCCCATCGACAGGGTGTCCAGGTCCAGGCCCTGCGCGCGCAACTCGCCCAGCAGCGCGCGCATGGCGGCGAACGGACGGCGCTGCGCGGCCATGTCGCCGGCCGGTTCGGGAATTGCCATCAGCCCGCGCAGCCGCAGCCCGGGCAGTGCGGCCACGGCGTGCGCCAGCGCGGGCGCTTCTGCCGGCGTCACGCCGCTTTTGCTGGCTTCGCCGCTGATATTGACCTGCAGGCAGACCTGCAGCGGCGGCAGCGCGGCCGGACGCTGCGCCGACAGGCGCTCGGCGATGCGCAGGCGGTCGATGGCATGGACCCAGTCGAAATGCTCGGCCACGATGCGTGTCTTGTTGCTTTGCAGGGGGCCGATGAAGTGCCAGCAGATGGCGTCGCGCAGGGCGGCCAGCCGGGCGATCTTGTCCACGCCTTCCTGCACGTAGTTCTCGCCGAAGGCGCGCTGGCCGGCGTCGAAGGCGTCCTGCACGGCGGCGGCGGGGAAGGTCTTGGAAACCGCCAGGAGGCTGACGTCACCGTCCGCCCGTCCGGCCTGTTGTGCGGCTGCCGCGACGCGCCGGTGCACGGCTTGCAAGTTGGCGGCGATTACAGACATAATCCGGCGAACATATCAAGAAGTACAACAAAGTACGACAAAAATAGGGTGGGGTCATTATAGATGGACATCGCGCAGCTATTGGCTTTCGCCGTCAAGAACAAGGCGTCCGATCTCCATCTCTCGGCAGACATGCCGCCGATGGTACGTATCCACGGCGACATGCGCCGCATCAACGTGGCCGCAATGGCGCACAAGGATGTCCACGCCATGGTGTACGACATCATGGGCGACACCCAGCGCAAGCAATATGAAGAACGCCTGGAGATCGACTTCTCGTTCGAGATTTCCGGCCTTTCCCGCTTCCGGGTCAACGCGTACAACACGCAGCGCGGCGCGGCCGCGGTGTTCCGGACCATTCCTTCCAAGGTACTGACGCTCGAGGACCTCAAGACGCCGGCGGTGTTCGCCGACCTGTGCATGAAGCCGCGCGGCCTGGTGCTGGTGACCGGGCCCACCGGCTCGGGCAAGTCCACCACGCTGGCGGCGATGGTGGACCACCGCAACGATCACGACATGGGCCACATCCTCACGGTGGAAGACCCGATCGAATTCGTGCACACCTCGAAGAAGAGCCTGATCAACCAGCGCGAACTGGGGCCGCACACGCACTCGTTCGCCAACGCGCTGCGCTCGGCCCTGCGCGAAGACCCGGACGTGGTGCTGGTGGGTGAGTTGCGCGACCTGGAAACCATTCGCCTGGCGCTGACCGCCGCGGAAACCGGACACCTGGTGTTCGCCACGCTGCACACSAGCTCCGCSGCCAAGACCATCGACCGKGTSGTSGACGTGTTCCCGCCSGAGGAAAAGGACATGGTGCGCACCATGTTGTCCGAATCGCTCGAGGCGGTGATTTCGCAGACGCTGCTCAAGACGCGCGACGGCAACGGCCGTACCGCCGCGCATGAGATCATGATCGCCACGCCGGCCATCCGCCACCTGATCCGCGAGAACAAGATCGCGCAGATGTACTCGATGATGCAGACCAGCAGCGGGCTGGGCATGCAGACGCTGGACCAGTGCCTGTCGGACCTGATCAAGCGCGGCGTGATCGGCTACAACGACGCGCGCGCCATCGCCAAGAATCCCGACTCCTTCGCGGGCTGAGGCCCACCGCGGAACCAACACCGCACCCGAACCAGGTGACCGCCATGCTCGACCGCGAATCCGCTGCCAAGTACATCAATGACCTGCTCGAGCTGATGGTGAACAACCGCGGCTCGGACCTCTTCATCACCGCCGATTTCCCGCCGGCCATCAAGGTCGACGGCAAGATCACGCCGGTTTCGCAGCAGCCGCTGATCCCGGCCCAGGCCCTGGGCCTGGTGCGCTCGATCATGAACGAGCGCCAGACCACCGAGTTCGACGGCAGCCGCGAATGCAATTTCGCCATCTCGGTGCCCAACGCCGGGCGCTTCCGCGTCTCCGCCTTCATCCAGCAGGGCAAGGCCGGCATGGTGGTACGGACCATCAACACGCGCATCCCGTCGGTGGGCGATCTCGACCTGCCGCAGACACTGCACGAAATCGTGATGGCCAAGCGCGGCCTGGTGATCGTCACCGGCGCCACCGGCTCGGGCAAGTCGACCTCGCTGGCGGCCATGCTCGATCACCGCAACGCGCATTCGTACGGGCATATCATTACCATCGAGGACCCGATCGAATACGTGCACGCGCACCAGAACTGCATCGTCACGCAGCGCGAGGTGGGCATCGATACGGATTCCTGGCACATTGCGCTGAAGAACACGCTGCGCCAGGCGCCCGACGTGATCCTGATCGGCGAGATCCGCGACCGCGAGACCATGGAGTACGCCATGCAGTACGCCGAGACCGGCCACCTGTGCCTGGCCACGCTGCACGCCAACAACGCCAACCAGGCCATCGACCGTATCGTCAACTTCTTCCCCGAGGAAAAGCGCCAGCAGTTGCTGATCGACCTGTCGCTCAACCTGAAGGCGATGATCTCGCAGCGCCTGCTGCCGCGCCAGGGCCAGAAGGGCCGGGTGCCGGCGGTGGAAATCATGATCGGCACGCCGCTGGTGGCCGACCTGATCTTCAAGGGCGAGATCCATGCGCTCAAGGAGGTCATCAAGAAATCGCGCGAGCAAGGCATGGTTTCGTTCGACCAGGCGCTGTTCGATCTCTACGAGTCCGGCAAGATCAGCTACGAAGATGCGCTGAAGAATGCCGACTCGCTCAACGACCTGCGGCTGATGATCAAGCTGCACGGCAGCCGGGCCCGCGAGAGCGACCTTGGCGCCGGCACCGAACATCTCAACGTGATCTGACCTGCCGCGCCAGGCCAAGCAAGTCAACCAAGGAAGCCGCCATGAGCAACGTCTATCAGTTCGAAGCCAGCTCGCTTGCCGGACAGCCGGTGCCGCTGTCCCGGTTCAGCGGCAAGGTGCTGCTGATCGTCAATACCGCCAGCGAGTGCGGTTTCACGCCGCAGTACGCCGGCCTGCAGGCGCTGCAGGAGCAGTACGCGCAGGGCGGCCTGGAAGTGCTGGGCTTTCCGTGCAACCAGTTCGGCAAGCAGGAGCCGGGCGACGCCACGCAGATCGGCCAGTTCTGCGAAGCGCGTTTCCACGTCACCTTCCCGATGTTCGCCAAGATCGACGTCAACGGCGCCAACGCGCATCCGCTGTATCGCTGGCTGACCTCCGAGAAGCCCGGCGTGCTGGGCCTGGAAGCCATCAAGTGGAACTTCACCAAGTTCCTGCTGCGCCGCGACGGCACGGTGTTCAAGCGCTACGCGCCCACCACCAAGCCGGAGGACATCAAGGGCGACATCGATAAGCTGCTGGCCGAGGCGGCCTGAGGCAGGCACCGGGCCAGCGCTGGCCCGGCCGGACATGACAAGGGCGCAGCCGCGGCTGCGCCCTTGTCGCTTGCGGCATCGGCCGACCCGCGCGCCGGCTCAGCCGCCGGCCTGCACGGCCCGCAGGAAGCCGTTGAGCGAGCGGTCGGGAGTTTCATGGAAGCGCTCGTCGAGCATGACGATGCTGCGGCAACGGTCCAGGCGGAAGCTGCGGTAATCCGTGCGCGTGGTGCACCATGCCGCCAGCAGCCAGCTATTGCCCCAGAAGAACAATCCCAGCGGCTGCACCACGCGGTCGGTGGCGCGCTGCTGCGCGTCGGTGTAGTCCAGGTGCAGCAGGCGCTGCGCGTTCATGGCGCCGTGCACCACGTCGAAGGCACTGCGCACCTGCGGGTGGTTGACGAATTCGGGCGCGAACACGCGGCTTTGCTGCGCCGCGAGGCGCCGCGCCGGCGGCAGCGCCGCCACCAGTTTCTCGAGCGCCGGATCGGCCGCGGCGGCGAGCGCGCCACCGCCCCAGGCCTTGAGCAGACGCAGTCCGGCCACCAGCGCCTCGACTTCCATGGCGGTGAACATCAGCGGGGGAACGTCGTAGTCCGCGCGCAGCCGGTAGCCGATGCCCGCCTCGCCCTCGACCGGCACGCCCGACAGCGACAGCGCCTGGATGTCCCGGTACACCGTGCGCTCGGACACGCCGAGCCGCTGCGCCAGCAGCGCCGCCGTGGTGAGGCGGCGCCCCCGCAGGACCTGGACGATCTGGAAAAGGCGGTCGGCGCGGCGGCTCATCGGGCTTGGTTCATGTCTCGGGCGGCGGGTGGGTTGGCTACGGTCAGGCTGCCTGCGGATCTTCCGGCAAGCCTGCTCAGGCCGCCAGCGGCTGGTGCAGGCCGATCCGGTTGCCTTCGCTGTCGATGATATGCGCGATATGGCCGATATCGCCAGGCAGCTGCAGCGGGCCGAACACGGTCTTGCCGCCCGCGGCCTGCACGCGCGCCAGCAGCCCGGCGAGCCCCGGGGCGTGCAGGTAAGGCACGCAGCCGTCGGCCGAGGGGCGGTATGACTCGCCCGCCACCAGCGCGCCGCCGGGTTCCATCTCGCCGAACACCGCCATGTCGACCTGCTGCATGGCCTCGCGCTTCAGGCTGGTCTGGAACACCTGCTCGTAGAAGCGGATGGCACGGTTCATGTCGGCGACGGGGATTTCAAGCCAGTTGATCAGTCCACTCATGATGACCTCTGCGGTTGGGGTTGGAGAGGCCGATCATGCGCGGGGGCTCCTGACAACGTCCTGTCAGCAGCGATGCGCGGGAATTCAGCGCGGCATCCAGGTCGCCAGCACCGGCACCATCACCGCCGTCAGCACGCCGTTCAGGCCCATGCCCAGCGCGGCGAAGGCGCCGGCCTCCTGGTTGACCTGGAACGCGCGCGCGGTGCCGATGCCGTGCGCCGCCAGCCCGGTGGCGAAGCCGCGCACGGTGTAGTCGGTGATGCGCAGCAGGTTGAGCAGCTTGGTGGCGCTGACCGCGCCGATGATGCCGGTCACCATCACCAGCACGGCGGTGAGCGAAGGCAGGCCGCCGATCTTTTCCGCCACGCCCATGGCGATGGGGATGGTGACCGACTTCGGCGCGAGCGAGCGCACGGTTTCCGGCGAAGCGCCCAGCAGCCAGGCGATGCCCACCGCCGAGACCACCGCCACCAGCGAGCCCGCCAGCAGCCCGCCCAGCAACGGCAGCACGTGCCGGCGCAGCTTGGGCAGTTGCAGGTAGAGCGGCACCGCCAGCGCCACCGTGGCCGGGCCGAGCAGGAAGTGGACGAACTGCGCGCCGTCGAAATACGTCTTGTAGGGCGTGCCGGTCACCGTCAGCAGCGTGACCAGGATGGCCACCGCGATCATCACCGGGTTGGCCAGCGGCGAGAAGCGCGCGCGCTCGTAGATGCGAAAAGCGAACACGTACGCCAGCAGCGTGGCGGTCAGGCCCAGCAGCGGGCTGGCGGCCAGGTAGACCCAGATCTCGTTCAGGCGCGGCGTCATCATGCGCGCTCTCCCTTGCCGGCCGGTGCATCGGCCGCGGGCGGCCGCGCGCGGCCCATCAGCGCGCGTGCCACCAGCGCCGTGGTGGCGATGGCCAGCCAGGTCGACAGCACCAGCGCGACCACGATCGGCAGCCACTCGCCGCCGATGCGGTGCGCATGGACCATGATGCCCACGCCGGCCGGCACGAACAGCAGCGACAGGTGCTTGAGCAACTCGGAGGTGGTGCCCTGGATCACCGGCAGGATCCGGTCGTCGATGGCGAGCCAGCAGAACAGCAGGATCATGCCGATCACCGGGCCGGGCACCGGCAGGCGCAGGGAGTAGCTGAGCGCCTCCCCGACGGATTGGAAAACCAGCAGGATGGCGAAGGTCTGGAGCATTGCGGAGGGCGCGGGAGAAAGCGGTTCTGGAGCCACCGCATGGTAACCCGCAGCGGACCGGTTTGGCAGCGGGATGCGCCAGCGCCGCCCGCGGTGCCCGATATTTTTTCACTCCCTCTCCCCTCATGGCCCGAGGGGAGCAAACCTGCGCGTCGCCGCCCGACGGCCGCTTCAGCCGACCAGCCGGTCCACCAGCTCGACCCAGTGCAGCACCGGCGTCTGCGTGCCGCTCTGCAGGTGTGTGATGCAGCCGATATTGGCCGAGACGATCGCGTCCGGCTTCGAGGCATGGAGGTTGGCGAGCTTGTCGTCGCGCAGGCGGTAGGACAGTTCAGGCTGCAGCACCGAGTAGGTGCCCGCCGAGCCGCAGCACAGGTGGCTGTCGGCGCAGAGTTTCACGTCCACGCCGAGCGAGGTCAGCAGCGCTTCCACCTTGCCGCGGATCTGCTGGCCGTGCTGCAGCGTGCAGGGCGGATGGTAGGCCACGCGCTTGGCGTCGCCGCCGGTACGCTGCCCGGCCATGTCCTTCAGGTTGTCGGCAAAGTCCGGCAGCAGCTCGGACAGGTCGCGCGTCAGCGCCGAGATCCGGCGCGCGCGCTCCGCATAGCGCGCATCGTTGCGCAGCAGGTGGCCGTATTCCTTGACCATCACGCCGCAGCCCGAGGCCGTCATCACGATGGCTTCCGCGCCGGCTTCCACCAGCGGCCACCAGGCGTCGATATTGCGGCGCGCATTGTCGAGGCCGCCGTCGTGGTCGCCGGTGTGGTACCGCACCGCGCCGCAGCAGCCGGCCTCGCGCGCCACCAGCAACTGCACGCCGAGGCGGTCGAACACGCGCGCGGTGGCGGCATTGATGTTGGGCGACATCGACGGCTGCACGCAACCGTCGAGCAACACCATCTTGCGCGCGTGCGTGTTGCGCGGCCACGCGCCGGCGGCGGCCGGCTTCGGCACCTTGTTGCGCAGCGCCTGCGGCAGCAGCGGGCGCACGCGCTGGCCCAGGCGCATGGCGGTGCCGAACAGCGCCGGGCGCGTCATGCTTTCGCGCAGGGCCCAGCGTGCGAGACGTTCTCCAGCCGGGCGGTGCACCCCCTGGGCTGCAAGGCGGTCATCCACCACCTTGCGGCCGATATCCACCAGCCGGCCGTAGCGCACGCCGGAAGGGCAGGTCGATTCGCAGTTGCGGCAGGTCAGGCAGCGGTCCAGGTGCAGGCGCGTGCTTTCCGTGACGGGGTGGCCTTCSAGCACCTGCTTCATCAGGTAGATSCGSCCRCGCGGGCCGTCCAGCTCGTCGCCGAGCAGCTGGTAGGTGGGGCAGGTGGCGGTGCAGAAGCCGCAGTGCACGCATTTGCCGACGATCGACTTGGCTTCTTCGCCTTCGGGTGTGTCGCGCAGGAATTCGGCCAGGGTGGTTTGCATGGTCGGGGACTCTCCGGTGCCTTTGCTGGATGTGGGTGGGGCCTGGCTCGCGGCTCAGAGGCCAGCGTACATGCGATGCGGATTGAAGATGCCGGCGGGATCGAAGCTGGCCTTGAGGCGCTGGTGGATCGCGGCCAGCGGCGCCGCCAGCGGCGTGAACACGCCCGCTGCCTTGTCGCCGTTGCGGAACAGCGTGGCGTGGCCGCCGGCCGCGCTGGCCACGGCACGCACGACGGCGGCATCGGCCGCGCTGTCGGCGCCGCCCAGCCACCAGCGCTGGCCCCCGCCCCATTCGATCAGCTGGCTGCCCGGCAGCGCCAGCGGCGCGGCGGTGGTGGGCACGGCGATGCGCCACAGCGCGCGCCCGGCCTGTACCGGCGCAAAGAAGGGATGTTGCTGGTCGCGCAGCGCGCGCCACAGCGCATCGGCTTGGTCCGGCGCCACGGCCTCGCCGCCCAGGCGCTCGCGCGCGGCGCGCAAGGCCGCCGCCGCGCCCGACAGGCGCAGGTGCAGCACGCCGTCGTGCCAGGCCGAGGCCGCGATGGGCAGCGGCTGGCCGCCCCACTCGTTGAGGTGGTCGAGCGCATCCGGCTCGCTCAGTGCAAAGCGCAGCGTTGCGTCGTCGAAGGGCACGGGCAGCACCTTGAGCGAGACCTCGAGAATCAGCCCGAGCGTGCCCAGCGATCCGGCCATCAGGCGCGACACGTCATAGCCGGCCACGTTCTTCATCACCTGGCCGCCGAAGTTCAGGATGTCGCCGCGGCCGTCCATCACTTGCGTGCCCAGCACGAAGTCGCGCAGCGCGCCCACCGCCTGCCGGCGCGGGCCGGACAGGCCGGCCGCTACCGCGCCGCCGATGGTGGTGGCGCCGTCGCCGAAATACGGCGGCTCGAAGGCCAGCATCTGGCGGCGCTCCGCCAGCGCTGCCTCGATCTGCGCCAGCGGCGTGCCGCAGCGCGCGGTGATCACCAGCTCGGGCGGGTCGTAGTCGACGATGCCGCTGTAGGCGCGCGTATCGAGCACCTCGCCCTGCAGTTGCTGGCCATAGAAATCCTTGCTGCCGCCGCCGCGCAGGCGCAGTGGCGYGCGCGTGTCGGTGGCGCGCCGGATGGTGTCGCGAAAGGCGTCGAGGGTGGCTTGCTGGTCGGCTGGCATGGGTGCTGGCTCGTTCTGGTTTGTGTGGGCCCGGGTCGCCCCGGGTCGGCTTGAGCCGGCCCGGGCGCGGTAGGGGTCAGGCCGGCGCGGGCTTGCCCAGGCGCCGGCGCGTCCGTGCGTTCTGCCGGGCGCGCGGCGCGGCGTCGTGGCCTGCCATGCTCAGAAGCGCGGCAGGTCGGGGTGCGGCAGCACGCCGCGCTTGACATGCATGCGGCCGTATTCCGCGCAGCGTGCCAGCGTGGGAATGGCCTTGTCGGGATTGAGCAGGCGCGCCGGGTCGAAGGCCGCCTTGACGCCGAAGAACATCTCGCGCTCCTCCGGCGCGAACTGCACGCACATGGAATTGAGCTTCTCCACGCCCACGCCGTGCTCGCCGGTGACGGTGCCGCCCAGCTCCACGCAGCTCTCCAGGATGTCGGAGCCGAACAGCTCGGCACGGTGCCATTCGTCCTGATCGGCACCGTCGAACAGGATCAGCGGATGCATATTGCCGTCGCCGGCGTGGAACACGTTCATGCAGCGCAGGCCGTACTTGCGCTCCATCTCCTCGATGCGCTTGAGCAGCGTGCCGATATGCTTGCGCGGGATGGTGCCGTCCATGCAGTAGTAGTCCGGCGAGATGCGGCCAGCGGCGGGGAAGGCATTCTTGCGCCCGCTCCAGAAGCGCAGCCGCTCGGCCTCGCTCTGCGACACGGCGATGCGCGTGGCGCCCGAGGCGCGCAGCACCTCGCTCATGCGCTCGATCTCCTCGGCCACTTCTTCGGTCGTGCCGTCGGATTCGCACAGCAGGATGGCGGCGGCGTCGAGGTCGTAGCCGGCGCGCACGAATTCCTCCACGGCGACGGTGGCGGGCTTGTCCATCATCTCCAGCCCGGCCGGGATGATGCCGGCGCCGATCACGTCGGCCACGGCGTCGCCGCCCTTGGCCACGTCGTCGAAGCTGGCCATGATCACCTGCGCCAGCTGCGGCTTCGGGATCAGCTTGACCGTCACCTCGGTCACCACCGCCAGCATGCCTTCGGAGCCGATCAGCACGGCCAGCAGGTCCAGCCCCGGCGCGTCGGGCGCCTCCGAGCCGAACTCCACCACCTCGCCTTCCATGGTGACGGCGCGCACGCGCAGCACGTTGTGCACCGTGAGGCCGTATTTCAGGCAATGCACGCCGCCCGAGTTCTCGCTGACGTTGCCGCCGATGGTGCAGGCGATCTGCGAGGACGGGTCGGGCGCGTAATAGAGATTGAACGGCGCGGCGGCCTCGGAGATGGCCAGGTTGCGCACGCCCGGCTGGACGATCGCGGTGCGCGAGCGCGCATCCACGCTGACGATGCGCTTGAACTTGGCCAGCGACAGCACCAGCCCGGTGGCGATCGGCATGGCGCCGCCCGACAGGCTGGTGCCCGCGCCGCGCGGCACCACCGGCACCTGCAGCGCGTGGCACAGGCGCAGGATGGCGCAGACCTGTTCTTCCTTGTCGGGCAGCGCCACCGCCATGGGCAGCTGGCGGTAGGCGGCCAGGCCGTCGCATTCGTACGGCGCGGTGTCTTCGGGTTTCCACAACAGGGCCGCATCGGGCAGGATTTTCGCCAGGCCTTCGAGCAGCGCCGCGCGGCGGCTGTCGTCGGTGACCTGGGAGACTTCGTGCGGGGCGTTCATGGCAACTCCTGTAGTGGCCGCAAGCAGGCGCCATGGCGGCGCGCAAGCGGGTGGGGAGCAAGGACTATAGCGCAGCGCGGTCGCCGCGCAGCCATGCGGCGACGTGAATTCCGCATGGCAGGCCGATCAAAATCGCTCATGTCGGCGGCGGGCCGGAACATGGCAGGCGCGGGGCAGGTGCGCGATTCCAGCTTAGCACCGGCGGCCGGCGCCGGACGTCACCGCCGCGGTACGCCGGCGCCACATGCCTGCCGCGCCGCTACCACTCCAGGCCCAGCAGCCAGTCGACGAAATAGCGCGCCTCGGGCTTGAGCGGCGCCTGCTCGCGCTCGACGATGTAGTAGCCGTGCGGCGAAACCGACTCGATATCGAGCAGGCGCACCATCTGGCCCAGCGCCAGCCACTGGCGGGCCATGCGCTGGCGCACCAGCGCCACGCCCTGGTTGGAGGCGATGGCCTCCAGCATCAGGCCGATGTCGTTGAACTGCGGGCCGGTCTGCGGCTCGGGCCAGTCCAGCCCGGCGGTCTCGAACCACGGCTTCCACGGCTCCAGCGGGCTGCGCAGCAGCACCAGGTTGTGCAGGTGTTCGGGCCTGGTAATGGAGCGGCCATCGATGCGCTCGTAGTATTCGCGCCCGCAGGCCGGGAACACCGGCTCGACCAGCAGTTTCGTCGTCTTCAGGTCCGGGTAGCGCCCGGTGCCGTAGCGGATCTCGACGTCGGTGTCCTCCGCCTTCACGTCGAGGAAGGGGATGGCCAGGTGCAGCTCGGTGTCGATATGCGGGTACAGCGCGGTGAACTCGGGCAGGCGCGGCACCAGGTGCTGGCGGCCGAAGGTGGGCGGGATCGCCACGCGCAGGCGCGTGCGCTGCTTGTTGTACTCGGGCCGCGCCAGCTCGTTGAGGGACTTGAGCGCGTCCTGCACGTTACGCAGGTAGCGCGTGCCGGCGGAGGTCAGGCGCAGCGCGGCATTGGAGCGCACGAACAGGTCCTCGCCCCACAGTTCCTCGAGGTTCTTGATGCGGTGCGATACGGCGCTGGGCGTGACCGACAACTCCTCCGCCGCGCGCGCGAAGCTGCCCAGGCGGGCGGCGGCCTCGAACGCGATCAGCAGGTGCAGCGGCGGTACGCGGTTGAACACGGCGGCCATGGACGGCCTTTAGCGCGAGGCGCGGAAGATCTTGCCCGGGTTGAGGATGTGGTTGGGATCGAGCGCGTTCTTGATGGCGCGCATCAGGTCCAGCGCGTCCTCGCCGTGCTCGCTGACCAGGAAGTCCATCTTGTGCAGGCCCACGCCGTGCTCGCCGGTGCAGGTGCCGCCCATGGCCAGCGCGCGCTCCACGATGCGCCGGTTGATGGTCTCGGCCTCGGCCAGTTCCTCGGGCCGGGCCGGATCGGTCAGGATCGCGACGTGGAAATTGCCGTCGCCCACGTGGCCCACGATGGGGCAGGGCAGGCTGGAGGCGTTGAGGTCGTGCTCGGTCTCGGTCACGCAGTCAGCCAGGCGCGAGATCGGCACGCACACGTCGGTGGTGACGGCGCGGCAGCCCGGCTTGAGCTGCAGCATGGCGAAGTAGGCGGTATGGCGGGCGTTCCACAGGCGGCTGCGGTCTTCCGGCCGGGTGGCCCATTCGAAGCCCTGGCCGCCATGCTCGGCGGCGATCTGCTGGACGGTCTCGGCTTGCTCCTTGACGCCGGCCTCGGTGCCGTGGAACTCGAAGAACAGGTGCGGCATCTCCGGCATGGCGAGGCTGTCGTGCCGGTTGATGGCGCGGATGGCCAGCGCGTCGACGAACTCCGCGCGCGCGACCGGCACGCCGAGCTGGATGGTGTCGATCACCGCCTGCACCGCGCTGCCCATGCTGGGGAAGGCGCAGATGGCGGCGGAGACGGCCTCCGGCTGCGGGTAGAGCCGCACCGTGACCTCGGTGATGATGCCGAGCGTGCCTTCGCTGCCGATCATCAGGCGGGTCAGGTCGTAGCCGGCGGAAGACTTGCGCGCGTGGGTGCCGGTCTTGACGACGCGGCCGTCGGCCATGACCACGGTCAGCGCCAGCACGTTCTCGCGCATGGTGCCGTAGCGCACCGCGTTGGTCCCGGAGGCGCGCGTGGCGCACATGCCGCCCAGCGACGCATCGGCGCCCGGGTCGATCGGGAAGAACAGGCCGGTGTCCTTGATTTCCAGGTTGAGCTGCTTGCGGGTGACGCCCGGCTGCACCGTCACGTTCAGGTCCTCGGCCTGCACCGACAGCACGCGGTTCATCTGTGACAGGTCCAGGCTGATGCCGCCGGCCACCGCCAGCAGGTGGCCTTCGAGCGAGGAGCCGGCGCCGTAGGGAATCAGCGGCACGCGGTATTCATTGCACAGCCGGGCCACCTCGGCCACTTCCTCGGTGGTGTGGGCGAAGACCACGCCGTCCGGCGCGGCAGGCGGGAATGGCGATTCGTCGCGCCCGTGGTGCTCGCACACGCCCGAAGAGGTGGAAAAACGTTCGCCGAAACGGGCCTGCAAGGCATCGCGCACGGCTGCCGGCAGCGGCTGGCGCACCAGCGCCGTAAGGGGGGTGGGATGGTTCATGGTGTCTCCGGCGGGACTGCGGCGGCGGGCTGCCGTGCGGCGCCCGCCATCGGGGGAGGCGCGCGCGACGGTGCCGGCACTGGCGCCCGACAGCGTATTGGGCGAATCCCGTATTCTACGCCGCGCCTGTGCCGTCCAGCGCATCAGGCGCCGCAACGCGCACCCCGGGCCGGATGGCGGGCAGGCCGGCGCCGGCCGCCGCCGCGGCCCCCGATGGGCGCCATAATGCTGGATTGCCAACGAGGAGACCCCCATGGGCAACCGCCTGACCAAGATCGCCACCCGCACCGGGGACGGCGGCACCACCGGCCTCGGTGACGGCAGCCGCACCGGCAAGGACAGCCTGCGCATCGCCGCCATCGGCGATGTCGACGAACTCAATTCGAATATCGGCGTGCTGCTGACCGAGACGCTGCCCGACGAGGTACGCGCGGCGCTGCTGCATATCCAGCACGACCTGTTCGACCTCGGCGGCGAGCTGTCCATCCCCGGCTACGTGCTCGTCAAGCCGGAACAGGTGCTGCAGCTCGACGAATGGCTGGCGCACTACAACGCCGCCTTGCCGCGGCTGGCCGAGTTCATCCTGCCCGGCGGCAGCCGCGCGGCGGCCGTGGCCCATGTCTGCCGCACGGTCTGCCGGCGTGCCGAGCGGGCCCTGGTGGCGCTGGGCGCGCAGGAAGCGCTCAACGAAGCGCCGCGCCAGTACCTGAACCGGCTCTCGGACCTGCTGTTCGTGCTGGCGCGGGTGCTCAACCGCGCCGCTGGCGGCAGCGATGTCCTGTGGCAGCGCGGGCGCTGAGGCAGCCCCGGTCTTGCGTCTCAAATAAAGTATGGCAAGGCGCACAAAATGCGGCTTGCCGGCGGGTTTGGCGTGGCGGTGCTCAAGTCATCGCGCCGGCTTGCCGTTGAACACCCGGAAAAACCGAGAAATTTACTCGGAATTGCGCCTGCGGCACTTGAAATGGCCCCGGACGGCCACATTTCGGCTTCAGGACGAATTGCAGCGCCCACGGATAGTGGGGCTCAAGAGGAGAGAATAAATGGGTAAGATCATCGGTATCGACCTCGGTACCACCAATAGCTGTGTCGCGATCATGGAAGGCAATACGCCGAAGGTGATCGAAAACGCCGAAGGTACGCGTACCACCCCGTCGATCATCGCCTACATGGAAGACGGCGAGATCCTGGTGGGTGCGCCGGCCAAGCGCCAGGCGGTGACCAATCCGCGCAACACCCTGTATGCGGTGAAGCGCCTGATCGGCCGCAAGTTCGAAGAAAAGGAAGTACAGAAGGACATCGGCCTGATGCCGTATTCCATCGTCAAGGCCGACAACGGCGACGCATGGGTGTCGGTGCGCGACCAGAAGCTGGCGCCGCCGCAGGTGTCGGCCGAAGTGCTGCGCAAGATGAAGAAGACCGCGGAGGACTACCTCGGCGAGCCGGTGACCGAAGCCGTGATCACGGTGCCSGCYTACTTCAACGACTSSCAGCGCCAGGCCACCAAKGACGCCGGSCGCATCGCCGGYCTSGAMGTCAAGCGCATCATCAACGAGCCGACCGCGGCCGCGCTGGCGTTCGGCCTGGACAAGAACGAGAAGGGCGACCGCAAGATCGCCGTGTATGACCTCGGCGGCGGCACCTTCGACATCTCGATCATCGAGATCGCGGACGTGGACGGCGAGAAGCAGTTCGAAGTGCTGTCGACCAACGGCGACACCTTCCTGGGCGGCGAAGACTTCGACCAGCGCATCATCGACTACATCATCGGCGAGTTCAAGAAGGACCAGGGCGTCGACCTGTCCAAGGACGTGCTCGCGCTGCAGCGCCTGAAGGAAGCGGCCGAAAAGGCCAAGATCGAACTGTCGAGCTCGCAGCAGACCGAAATCAACCTGCCGTACATCACGGCGGATGCCTCGGGTCCGAAGCACTTGAACCTGAAGATGACGCGCGCCAAGCTCGAAGCGCTGGTGGAAGAACTGATCACCCGCACCATCGAGCCGTGCCGCATCGCGATCAAGGACGCCGGCGTCAAGGTCAGCGAGATCGACGACGTGATCCTGGTCGGCGGCATGACCCGCATGCCCAAGGTGCAGGAACAGGTCAAGGAATTCTTCGGCAAGGAAGCGCGCAAGGACGTGAACCCTGATGAAGCCGTGGCCGTGGGTGCCGCGATCCAGGGCTCGGTGCTGTCGGGCGACCGCAAGGACGTGCTGCTGCTGGACGTGACGCCGCTGTCGCTGGGTATCGAAACCCTGGGTGGCGTGATGACCAAGATGATCACCAAGAACACCACCATCCCGACCAAGCATGCGCAGGTGTTCTCGACCGCCGACGACAACCAGCCGGCCGTGACCATCAAGGTGTTCCAGGGCGAGCGTGAAATGGCCACCGGCAACAAGCTGCTGGGCGAGTTCAACCTCGAAGGCATCGCACCGGCGCCGCGCGGCCTGCCGCAGATCGAAGTCTCGTTCGACATCGACGCCAACGGCATCCTGCACGTGGGCGCCAAGGACAAGGCGACCGGCAAGGAAAACCGCATCACCATCAAGGCGAACTCGGGCCTGTCGGAAGACGAGATCCAGCGCATGGTGAAGGACGCCGAGGCCAACGCCGAGGAAGACAAGAAAGCCCGCGAGCTGGCTGACGCCCGCAACCAGGCCGACGCGCTGATCCACTCGACCAAGAAGGCGGTCACCGAATACGGCGACAAGCTCGAAGCGGGCGAGAAGGAAAAGATCGAAGCCGCGATCAAGGAACTGGAAGACGCCGCGCGCGGCGGTGACAAGGCCGAGATCGACGCCAAGGTCAGCGCGCTGTCCGACGCCAGCCAGAAGCTGGGCGAGCGTGTCTATGCCGACATGCAGGCCAAGGCCGGCGAGGCAGGCGGCGCGGGCGCGGCCGGTGCCGCCGGTGCTGCAGGCGCGGGCCAGCAGCAGGCCCATCCGCAGGACGACAATGTCGTGGACGCCGAGTTCAAGGAAGTCAACGACAAGAAGTAATGGATGAGCGGGGGAGGGGCGCGCAGCACAGGACCGCCGCCAACCCCTGTCCCGACGCCGGGCGACGGACATCTGACAAAGCGGGGAACCGCCGTCGGATGCCGCGCTCGGCTTTTTTGCTATCTTCTTTGCTATTTATTTGCCCCGGGCGGGTCTCGCACGCGCCACAGGGCCAATCAGGTAACCAGCCACCATGGCAAAACGTGACTACTACGAAGTGCTCGGGGTGGGCAAGAACGCCAGCGACGACGATATCAAGAAGGCGTATCGCAAGCTGGCGATGAAGCACCACCCGGACCGCAATYCGGACAGCAAGGATTCGGAAGAGAAGTTCAAGGAGGTCAAAGAGGCCTACGAGATGCTCTCCGACTCCGAGAAGAAGGCGGCCTACGACCAGTACGGCCACGCCGGCGTCGACCCCAACATGGCGGGCGGCTTCGGCGGCGGCGGCCAGGGCTACGGCGGCTTCGCCGAAGCCTTCGGCGACATCTTCGGCGATATCTTCGGCCAGCAGGGCCAGGCCGGCGGACGCCGCGCCGGCGGCGGCCCGCAGGTGTACCGCGGGGCCGACCTGCGCTACAGCATGGAGATCTCGCTCGAGCAGGCCGCGCACGGCCACGAGGCGCAGATCCGCGTGCCGCACTGGGACGAGTGCGAACACTGCCACGGCAACGGCGCCGAGCCCGGCAGCAATGTCGAGACCTGCCCGACCTGCCACGGCGCGGGCCAGGTGCGCGTCTCGCAGGGCTTCTTCTCGATGCAGCAGACTTGCCCGAAGTGCCACGGCACCGGCAAGCATATTCCCAAGCCATGCACCAAGTGCCACGGCCAGGGCAAGATCAAGTCGCAGAAGACGCTGGAGGTGAAGATTCCCGCCGGCATCGACGAGGGCATGCGCATCCGTTCGTCGGGCAACGGCGAGCCGGGCATCAACGGCGGCCCCCCGGGCGACCTGTACGTCGAAGTCCACATCAAGCAGCACGCGGTGTTCGAGCGCGACGGCGACGACCTGCACTGCCAGATGCCGATCTCCTTCGCCACGGCGGCGCTGGGCGGCGACCTGGAAGTGCCCACGCTGGGCGGCAAGGCCAGCTTCCCGGTGCCCGAAGGCACCCAGCCCGGCAAGACCTTCCGCCTGCGCGGCAAGGGCATCAAGGGCGTGCGCTCGGGCTATCCCGGCGACCTCTACGTGCATGTGAACGTGGAAACGCCGGTCAAGCTGACCGAGTCGCAGAAGGACATCCTGCGCCAGTTCGACCGCTCGGTGCATGAAGGCGGCTCGCGCCACAGCCCGCAGGAGCAATCCTGGCTGGACAAGGTGAAGAGCTTCTTCAGCTGATCCGGCTCGCGGCATGCGGCCGGCCACGCGTGAATGCGTGGCCGGCCTTTTTGTTTTGTGGCGCGCGATAATGACAAGTCGCCCGCCTGCAGGCGGCGCCAACCGACGCTGGTGATTTTCCCGTGGCAGTTTCCCCATTTCCCATGCCTTCCCTTTCCGGCCAGGCACCCGGCACGCTTCGCAGGCCCGCCGCCGGCAACGATCCCTTCGTCCTGCTCGACGATGCCACCGCCGCCCCCGGCGAGGCGGTATCGCGCCTGTACACCGGATTCGTCCGCGAGGATGTGCTGCCCGATGCCACCGCGCTCGACGCGCTCGATGCCATGCTGGCCGAAGGCTGGCGTCAGGGCTGGCACGCCACGCTGTTCGCGCCCTATGAATTCGGCGGGCCGCTGGTCGGCGTCGCCGTGCATCCAGGCCAGGCCCTGCCGTTCCACGACGGCGCGCTGCGGCTGCTGTGGTTCCGGGCGCTGCAGAAGCTGGACAGCGAGGCCGTCGCGCAATGGCTGGCGGGCCGGCAAGCCGGGCAAACCGAACAAGGCGGGCAACCGGCCGGCGTGCTGGACGTCGCGGCCGATACGCCGGAGCCAGCCTTCCATGCGGCGATCGCCCGCATCCACGCTTGGATCGAGGCCGGCGACACTTACCAGGTCAACTTCACCCAGCGCCTGCGCTTCGGTGCCTTCGGCGAGCCGCCCGCGCTCTATGCGGCGCTGCGCGCGGCGCAACCCGTGCCCTACGCCGTGCTGGCGCGGCTGCCCGGCGATGGCTGGGTGCTGTCGCTGTCGCCCGAACTGTTCGTGCGCCATGACGGGCAGGGCCATCTGCTGACGCGGCCGATGAAAGGCACCGCGCCGCGCAGCGGCGACCGGGCACGGGATGCCGAGGCTGCCGCCGGGCTGGCCGCCGACGCCAAGAACCGCGCCGAGAACGTGATGATCGTGGACCTGCTGCGCAACGACCTCGGGCGGGTGGCGGTGCCGGGCACGGTGGCCGTGCCGGAGCGCTTCGTGGTGGAGCCGTTCGGCCAGGTGCTGCAGATGACGTCGACCGTGACCGCCACCGCGCGTGCGGGCACGAACGTGGCCGGGCTGCTGCGCGCGCTGTTTCCGTGCGGCTCGATCACCGGCGCGCCCAAGCGCCGCACCATGGAGATCATCGCCGAACTGGAGTCCTCGCCGCGCGGCCTCTACACCGGCTCGATCGGCTGGATCGACGCGCCGGCGGCACCGGCACAAGCCTTTCCCGGCGCATTCGCGCTATCCGTGGCGATCCGCACGCTGGTGCTGGGCGCGCCGGGTGCCGACGGCCTGCGGGCAGGCGAGATGGGCGTGGGCGGCGGCATCGTCCACGACAGCGACGCCGCCGGCGAGTACGCGGAATGCGGCTGGAAGGCCCGCTTCCTGACCGCGCACGACCCGGGCTTCACACTGTTCGAGACGATGCGCGTGGAGGATGGCGCATGCCAGCGGCTGGACCAGCATCTGGCACGGCTCGGCGCATCGGCGGCCTGTCTTGGCTTTCGTTTCGAATCCGCCAGCGCGCGGGCGGCGGTGCGCGAAGCGGTGGCCGGGCTCGCTGCCGGCTGCTGGCGCCTGCGCCTGGCGCTGGACAAGACCGGCGGCCTGGCCGTGACCCATGGCGCGCTGGCGCCCCTGGCCGCGCAGCCCGCCTCGTTGCTGCTGGCCGCGCAGGCACTTCCCGATGCGGATGTGCTGCGTTGCCACAAGACCAGCGCGCGCGCAATCTACGACGCGGGCTGGCAGGCGGCCGAACGTGCCGGCGCCTTCGACAGCCTGTTCTTCAACACGCGCGGCGAACTGCTCGAAGGCGGGCGCAGCTCGGTGTTCGTCAAGGTGGATGGCGAGTGGCTGACGCCGCCGCTGGCGGCGCATATCCTGCCCGGCGTGATGCGCGCCGCCGTGCTGGCCGATGGCAGGCGCTACCTGGGCGGGCCGGTGCGCGAGGCGGTGGTCACGCGCGCCATGCTGCGGCGCTGCGAGGCGCTGGCGGTTGCCAACTCGCTGCGCGGCGTGCTGCCCGCGGCGCTCTCTGCCGGCGGGTAAGGTCAGGAAAGCACAGGCAGGGACCCGCAGCCGGCCGGCGCCGCGGGTCCGCGGCGGCGGATCAGGCGGAGAAGGTGTGCTCGGCAGCCGGGAAGCTGCCGTCCTTGACGGCCGCCACATAGGCCCGCACGGCGGCCTCGATCGAGCCCGCGCCGTCCATGAAATTGCGCACGAACTTGGCCTTGCGGCCCGGGTAGACGTTGATCATGTCCTGCAGCACGAGCACTTGCCCGGAGCAATCCGCGCCCGCGCCGATGCCGATGGTCGGAATGGCCAGCAGGCCGGTCACCACGCCCGCCACCGCCGCCGGCACGGCTTCCATCACGATCAGCTGGGCGCCGGCGGCCTGCAGCGCGAGCGCGTCGCGCTTGAGTTGCGCGGCGCTTTCGTCAGTCTTGCCCTGCACCTTGAAACCGCCCAGCGCGTGCACCGACTGCGGGGTCAGGCCGATATGCGCGCACACCGGGATGCTGCGCTCGACCAGGAACTTGACGGTGGGCGCGAGCCAGTCGCCGCCTTCGAGCTTGACCATGTGCGCGCCCGCGCGCATGAGCGCGGCGGCGCTGGCGAAGGCCGTCTCGGGCGTGGGGTAGGTGCCGAACGGCAGGTCCGCCACCAGCAGTGCGCTCTGGTTGCCGCGCGCCACGCATTCGGTGTGGTAGATCACCTGCTCCAGCGTCACGGGCAGCGTGGTCTGCTGGCCCTGCATGACGTTGCCTAGGGAATCGCCGACCAGCAGCACCTCGACGCCGCAGTAGTCGAGCAGCGCGGCGAAGCTGGAGTCGTAGGCGGTCAGCATGGCGATTTTCTCGCCGGTGGCGCGCATCGCCTGCAGCTTGGGGATGGTGACGGTCTTGCGGGAGGGGTCGAGGAGGTAGCTCATGACGTTGGGCCGGTAGAGAGACGGGAGGCGGGCCGGCCGCCATCGGGCGTGCGGCGTTGCGCGGTCCCCTGCAATCCGCTTTGCCGCGGTGCGCGGCAGCGGCTGCTGTCGTTATGGTCAGGCTGGCAGGCGGGTACCTGTCAGGGCGCAGCGAGATTGAGAAAGGCCTTGCGGCCGCGCATGTTTTCGATGCGCGACATTAGTGTACG
Source organism: Cupriavidus sp. 05N38 (assembly GCF_056397345.1). Classification (NCBI taxonomy): domain Bacteria; kingdom Pseudomonadati; phylum Pseudomonadota; class Betaproteobacteria; order Burkholderiales; family Burkholderiaceae; genus Cupriavidus; species Cupriavidus sp. 05N38. Next base: position 8,263 of record NZ_JBFTNF010000044.1, on the reverse strand, counting down.
GAAATCACCGTCATTGTCCACCGGACTGAAGTGGGCGGTGTCGACGATCATCACCGGCGCTTCGTCATAGCGGTGGAACAGCTCGCCGTAGGCGTCGCACAGACGATCGAGATAGGCCTCGTCGATGCTGGACTCGCCGGGCGCGTTGCGGCGCGCGATGCGCTCGCGCAACAGCGCGGGCGAGGCCTGCAGCACGATCACCAGGTCCACGCGCTGGCTTTGCGCAGGCAGGCGCGCGGCGAGGGCATCGTACAGCGCCAGTTCGTCCTCGGGCAGCGTGAGCCCGGCGTAGAGGCGGTCCCTCGCGTAGAGGAAGTTGCCCACCATGCGCTGGCCGGCCAGCAGGGCCGCCTGCCATGCCGCCAGCTGCTGCGCGCGCCGGTTCATCAGCGACAGTTGCAGGGGCAGGGCGTAGCGCGCCGGCTCGCGGTAGTAGCGTTCGAGGAAGGGGTTGTCGCGCGCGGTGTCGAGCAGTTCGCCGGTGCGCAGGGTTTGCGCCAGGCGCTGCGCCAGCGCCGTCTTGCCGGCGCCGATGGGGCCTTCCACCACGATTCTGCGCAAGTGTTCGAGCATGGGCGGATCCGGTGGCTAGAGAAGCGGGTCAGGGGAGTGGTGCAGGGGGGCGCGGGGCAGACAGCGGCGTGCCCGTTCGCTGCGCTGGCGCGGCGTCAGGAAGCGCCGCGCGCCTCGGCTTGCCGCGTGCACTGGCAGAACGAGATCTTTTCCACGCGCTGCGCATTGACCGCGGGCAGGAAACCGGCGGCGGGGCCCAGCCCCGGGATCACCAGCGCGGCGTCCAGCTCGAGCAGCGGCACCAGCGTGAAGGCGCGCTCGGCCACGCGCGGGTGCGGCACCGAGAGATGCTCGCCGCGATGGATCTCGTCGCCGAACAGCAGCAGGTCCAGGTCGAGCGTGCGCGGCGCGTTGTGGAACGGCCGTTCGCGGCCGAACTGGTCTTCGATGTGGTGGCAGATGCGCAATAGCTGGGCGGCGGTGAACGAGGCTTCCACCTTGACCACCGCATTGAAGTAGTCGTCGCCGCCCGCATCGACCGGGGCCGTGCGGTACAGCGACGATCGCGCCAGCACCGTGATGCCGACCTGCTGGGCCAGGCACACGATGGCATCCTTGAGGGCCTGCCGGGCATCGCCCAGGTTGGCCCCGATGCCGATAAAGGCAACTGTCATTACGATTCCTCCGGCTGGACGCGCACCTTGCCGGTTTTCCGGTCTTCACTGGAGCCGGCTTCCTGGCTCGCATCCATATCGCTCCGGGAGGAAACTTTATCCGATTTCCGCGGACTGCGCCGGCGGCGCTTCTTGCGTGCCGGGCCGCCGCCTTCGCCGCTGTCACCGCCGCCTTCCCAGTCGGTGGGCTGATCGCCGCTGTCGGTGCTGCCGCCGCCGCCACCGCCACCCTGCTTGCCGCCGCGCGCCGGGCGCACAGCGTCGATCAGGGCTTCGCGGCCCTCGCCGTCGGCGTTCTGGAAGTCCTGCCACCAGCGCGCCAGCTCGGCCRGCTGCTCGCCGGAATCGCAGCGCAGCTGGAGGAAGTCGAAGCCGGCGCGGAAACGCGGCGACTCGATCAGGCGGAACGGCATGCGGCCCACGCGCTTCTCGAAGCGCGGCTGCATGCCCCAGATATCGCGCATGTCGGTGACGAAGCGGCGCTGGATGGCAAGCTGGCCGGTCTGGCGTTCCAGCACGTCGTCCATCGCGATATTGAGCGCGGCGATGGCGTGCTCGCCTTCCTCGCGCAGCGCGGTCCAGCGCTGCAGCACGTGGTGCCACAGCAGCGCGGCGAACAGGAAGCCCGGCGAGACCGGCTTGCCGACCTGCACGCGCTGGTCGGTGTTGTCCAGCGCCAGCTGCACGAAGCGCTGGCCCATCGGCTGCTCGATCGCCACGTCCAGCAGAGGCAGCAGGCCCTTGTGCAGGCCGGCCTTGCGCAGCTCCTGCAGCGAGGCCCAGGCATGGCCGGACATCAGCAGCTTGAGCATCTCGTCGAACAGGCGCGCGCTCGGCACGTTGTGGATCAGCGAGGCCAGGTCGGCGATCGGCTGGCGCGTGTCCTCGTCGATGCCGAAGCCGGTCTTGGCAGCGAAGCGCACCACGCGCAGCATGCGGATCGGGTCCTCGCGGTAGCGCGTGACCGGGTCGCCGATCATGCGCAGGGTGCGCGCGCGGATGTCTTCCATGCCGTGGTGGTAGTCATACACCGTCTGCTCGGCCGGGTCGTAGTACATCGCGTTGATGGTGAAGTCGCGGCGTTCCGCGTCTTCGGCCTGCGAGCCCCACACGTTGTCGCGCAGCACGCGGCCSSAGGCGTCGATCGCATGGGTCTTGCTGTCGAGCTCGGCGCGCTTGAGGCGACGCCCTTCGGGAAGCGTCTCGCTGGCGATGGCGTCGACCAGCGCGCGGAAGGTGGAGACCTCGATGATCTCCTGCTCGCGCCCGCCGTAGAAGGTCACGTGCACGATCTGGAAGCGCCGCCCGATGATGCGCGAGCGGCGGAACAGCGCCTGCACCTGGTCGGGCGTGGCGTTGGTGGCGACGTCGAAGTCCTTGGGCTTGATGCCGAGCAGCAGGTCGCGCACCGCGCCGCCGACGATGAAGGCCTGGTAGCCGGCCTGCTGCAGCGTGGAGGTGACCTTGATGGCGTTGCGCGAGATCAGCGTCTGGTCGATCTGGTGCTCGTCATGCGCCACGATGCGCGGCGTATGGGCACGCTGGCCACGGCGCTTGGCCGGGCGCTGCTGGGGGCCCGGCTTGCCGAGCAGCCGGTTGATTAGCTTCTTGATCACGTCAGAACAGATCCATGATGCGCCAGCCGGCCGCGGCGGCGTGGTGACGCAGGCGATCGTCCGGGTTGGCGGCGATCGGTTCGCTGACCTTTTCCAGTAGCGGCAGGTCGTTGGCCGAATCGCTGTAGAAGGTGGTGGTTTCGAAGGCATCCCACTGGGTGCCCATGCTCTTTAGCCAGGCCTCGACGCGGGCGATCTTGCCCTCGCGGAAGCTGGGGATGCCCGCCACTTCGCCGGTGAAGGCGCCGTCCGGCTGCCCGTTGGCGGTGGCCGGCTCGGTGGCGATCAGGTGCTTGATGCCGAAGGCGGCCGTGATCGGCGCGGTGACGAAGCTGTTGGTGGCGGTGACCACCGCGCACAGGTCGCCGGCGTCGAGGTGCTTGTACACCAGCGCGCGCGCCTGGGGCGTGATGACCGGATCGATCACTTCGCGCATGAATTGCTTGCGCCATGCTTCCAGGCGGTCGCGCGGATTGGCGGCCAGCGGCGCCAGCGCAAAACGCAGGAAGGCCTGGATATCCAGGGTGCCTGCCTTGTACTGCCCGTAGAACTCGTCGTTCTTGCGGCGGTAGGCTTCCTCGTCGACAACGCCGAGGCGCACCAGGAAGCGCCCCCATTCGTGGTCGCTGTCGGTCGGGAGCAGGGTGTGGTCGAGGTCGAACAATGCCAGATTCATGGGCGGCGATTTTACATTAACGTGATTGTTGCCGGTTTCTTGGCGTCACTGCACCGCGGTACATGCAAGCACGGGGCATGCCAGTGGCCGCGGGCACCGTGCCGGTAGCCTGCGCTCACTCGCGCAGCTCCGCAAACATTTCCCGCAGCAGCGGCAGGGTGACGGCGCGCTTGCGCTCGAGCGAATAGGTGTCGAGCGCGTCCAGCAAGGCCATCAGGCTGGGCATGTCGCGGTAGTGGCGCGTGACCAGCCAGTGCGGGATTTCGGGCGAAAGCTGCAGGCCGCGCTCGCGCGCCGCCTGCACCAGCGCCGTCATCTTGTCTTCGTCCGACAGCGGTGCAAGCTGGTAGACCAGGCCCCAGCCCAGGCGCGTGCGCAGGTCCTCGCGCACCGGCATGGCCAGCGGCGCCACGCTGCCGGCCACCACGATGGCGGTGCGCACGTGGGCGCGCACCTCGTTGTAGAGCGAGAACACCGCGATCTGGCGCGCTTCGTCAAGCAGTTCCACGTCGTCGACGGTGTAGAGTTGGCAACTGGGATCGAAGATGAAGTCCGACAGGGCATGGTGCGGGCTCAGGTAGCGGCAGCCGATGCCGGCCTGGTAGCCGCTTTCGCAGATCGCGTGCAGCAGGTGGGTGCGGCCCGAGCCCGTTTCACCCCACAGGTAGATCAGGCGGTCGGACGCGCGCTCCTGCGCGACGGCCGTGGCCAGGTCGCTCAGGCGCTGCACCGGCTCGCGGTTGGCGGCCACGAAGAAATTCTCGAAGGTCGACGGCGGCGGACTGCCAAGTTCAAGCGAAAGCTGCTTGGGACGCGGATACATGACGTTTCGGTTACTTGGGATGAAAGCCAGCTACCGGGTAAACGCGTCGCGGCATGCTTGCGCCGACCGCCCGCAGGGCGCATGCGCGCTGGCCGGGGGCCGCCTGATTGATGTGCATCGGCATGGTGTGGGGGCAAGACTTCATGACGCGGGAAACCGGAAACTGGAAGCCGGAAGCCTGTATCCGTTAAAATTGCGATTCTACTGGACTCGCGGCCGCAAATCGCCGTCGTGAGCGCCGCATTCCTCACTTCACACCCCCAGGACGAGCAGGTTCTATGAGCGCATCCCCCACTTCCGGCCAGGCAGGCCTTTCCTACCGCGATGCCGGCGTCGATATCGATGCGGGCGACGCGCTCGTAGACCGCATCAAGCCGTTCGCCAAGCGCACCATGCGCGAAGGCGTGATGGCCGGCATCGGGGGCTTCGGCGCGCTGTTCGAGCTGTCGAAGAAATACAAGGAGCCGGTGCTGGTTTCCGGCACCGACGGCGTGGGCACCAAGCTCAAGCTGGCGTTCCAGCTCAACCGCCACGACACCGTGGGCCAGGATCTGGTCGCGATGAGCGTCAACGACATCCTGGTGCAGGGCGCCGAGCCGCTGTTCTTCCTCGACTACTTCGCCTGCGGCAAGCTCGACGTGGAAACCGCGGCCACCGTGATCCAGGGCATCGCCCACGGCTGCGAGCTGTCCGGCTGCGCGCTGATCGGCGGCGAGACCGCCGAAATGCCGAGCATGTACCCCGACGGCGAATACGACCTGGCCGGCTTCGCCGTCGGCGCGGTCGAGAAAAGCCGCATCATCGACGGCAGCACCATCGTCCCGGGCGACGTGGTGCTGGGCCTGGCCTCGTCGGGCGCGCACTCCAACGGCTACTCGCTGGTGCGCAAGATCATCGAGGTGGCCAAGCCGGACCTGAACGCCGATTTCCACGGCCAGCGCCTGCAGGACGCCATCATGGCGCCGACCCGCATCTACGTGAAGCCGCTGCTGTCGCTGATCGAGACCCTGCCGGTCAAGGGCATGGCCCACATCACCGGCGGCGGCCTGACCGAGAACGTGCCGCGCGTGCTGGCGCAGAACGTGACCGCCGTGCTGCAGCGCGATGCGTGGACCCTGCCGCCGCTGTTCCAGTGGCTGCAGGCGCAAGGCAACGTGGCCGACGACGAAATGCACCGCGTGTTCAATTGCGGCATCGGCATGGTGGTGATCGTGGCCAAGGAAGACGCCGAGCGCGCCATCCGCCATCTGCAGGCAGCCGGCGAAGCTGTGTGGCAGATCGGCGARATCMGSGAGCGCGMGGAAGGCCAGGCGCAGACCGTGGTGGTCTGAGCGTCAGCGCCCCGGCAGCAAAAACGGCACATGCGAGCATGTGCCGTTTTTTTTTTGCGCGCGCCAATCCGCCTATTCAGCCCCACCCATCTTGGTCAGTGCCTCTCCCGTCACCCGGCAGATGCGCCAGTCCGGCAGCACGTCCGCGCCCATGGCCCGGTAGAAATCGATCGACGGCGTGTTCCAGTCGAGCACGGTCCACTCGAAGCGGCCGCAGCCCCGCTCGACCGCCAGCGCCGCCAGGTGCTTGAGCAGCGCCTTGCCCATGCCGTGGCCGCGCCAGGCCGGTTCCACGTAGAGGTCTTCCAGGTAGAGGCCGCGCCTGGACAGGAACGTCGAGAAGTTGTGGAAGAACAGCGCGAAGCCGACCGCCTGCGGCCCTTGCGCACCGGGCACCTCCACCAGTACCGCCTCGGCCAGCGGGCGCGGGCTGAACAGCGCCTCATGCAGCTTCTGCGGGGTGGCTTCGAGGAGGTGGGTCAGCTTTTCGTACTCCGCCAGCGCCGAGATCAGCTGGAGCAGCGTGTCGCAGTCGGCGGCGGTGGCGGGGCGCAGGACAAAACGGGGAGCGGCGGCGGTGGTCATGGCAGTGCGCGGGGCGAGTCGAGAAACGCGGATTATCGCCCAGGCATCACTTTGGCCGGCGCTTCTGGTGCAATTGTTGCGAATGCCTGCGCCGGTCCAGGCGCGGCTGCCGGGCCGCTCAGGCCTGCCCGATGCGGGCCAGCTCCGCCACCCGCGCCACATAGCCGGGCGCGAGGCAGTCCACCACCTCGCGCTCGGGCGTGCTGCGCAGCCACGTGAGCTGGCGCTTGCAGAGCTGGCGCGTGGCGGCCAGTCCGCGCTCGCGCATGGTGGCGAAGTCGGTCTCGCCGTCGAGGTATTCCCACACTTGCCGGTAGCCCACGCAGCGGATCGAGGGTAGCGTGGGCTGCAGGTCGCCGCGCGCGCGCAGGCGTTCCACTTCCTCGATGAAGCCACCGGCCAGCATGGCGTCGTAGCGGGATTCGATGCGCGCATGCAGCGCCGCGCGGTCCGATGGCTCCAGCGCGATCACGCGAAAGCGGCGATCGGCCGTGCCGGCAAACGTGCGCTCGTCCGCCTGCCGCGCCAGCAGCGTGGACATCGGCTGGCCGCTGAGCCGGTGGATTTCCAGCGCGCGCTGGATGCGCTGCGCGTCGTTGGGCGCCAGCCGCGCGGCGGTGACCGGGTCGACCTCGGCCAGCATCGCGTGCAGGGCCGGCCAGCCGCGCTCGGCGGCCAGCGCGTCGAGTTCCGCGCGCACTGCGGGGTCGGCCTGCGGCAGGTCGTTCAGGCCCTGCGTCAACGCTTTGTAGTAGAGCATGGTGCCGCCGACGATCAGCGGCTCGCGGCCGCGCGCGCGGATCTCGCCGGTCAGGCGTTCGGCGTCCGCCACGAACTGCGCGGCCGAATAGCTCTCGGCCGGGTCGATGATGTCGATCAGGTGGTGCGGCACCGAGGCGAGCTCGGCCGCGGACGGCTTGGCGGTGCCGATATCCATCCCGCGATAGACCAGGGCCGAATCGAGGCTGATGATCTCGACAGGTGTCTGCGCCGCCAGCGCGAGCGCGGCGGCGGTCTTGCCCGATGCGGTGGGGCCGAGCAGGCAGACGACGGGCGCGGCGTGGCCGGGGGGAGCGGAGGCTGTCAAGGCGATGCGATGCTATGCGATGCGATCGGCCGGCTTACTGGCCGCGCAGGAACAACCGGTCCAGTTCCGCCACCGACAGCTGCACCCAGGTGGGCCGGCCGTGATTGCACTGGTCGGCGCGCTCGGTCTGCTCCATCTGGCGCAGCAGCGCGTTCATTTCTTCCACGGTGAGCTTGCGGTTGGCGCGCACCGCGTTGTGGCAGGCCAGCGTGGCGAGCAGCTCGTTTTGCCGCTCGGCCAGCACGCGCGAGCCGCCGAACGATTGCAGGTCGCGCAGGACGTCGCGCGCCAGCGCCTCGGTGTCGGCCTGCTTGAGCAGCGCGGGGATGGCGCGCACCGCAAGCGTGGTGGGCGAGACCGGCGCGATATCGAAGCCCAGCAGCGCGAGCGTTTCCTGGTGTTCCTCGGCGGCGCCGATCTCCATCGGGCTGGCGGTCAGCGTGACCGGGATCAGCAGCGGCTGCACCGCCAGCTCGCGCGTCTCGAGGGCGGTCTTGATCTGCTCGTAGAGGATGCGTTCGTGGGCGGCGTGCATGTCCACCAGCACCAGGCCGCGCGCGTTCTGCGCGAGCACGTAGATGCCGTGCAGTTGCGCGATGGCGAAGCCAAGCGGGTTGGCGTCGCCGGCTGCCGGTTCCTGCCGCACGGGGGCGTCGAGCAGTCCGGGCGGGTCGTTTTCGCGCGCGGCCTGGGCGTCGGCCAGCCAGGCCGGAGGCGTGGACGAGCCGCCCGCGTAGCCGGCCGATGCCGGCGCGGCGGGGCGCGGGAAGCCGCCGCCGGGCTGGATCGCGTCGCGCACCATGCCGAGGTAGGCCTGGCGCGGCTGGGCGATGCCGAGCTCGGTCTGGCGCGCGGCGGCGGTGTAGTCGACCCAGGGGCGCGCGCCGGCGCCGCCGCCCATGCCACCGCCCGTGCCGCCACCCATGCCGCCACCCGGCGCGCTGCCTCGTGCTCGTGC
>NZ_JBFTNF010000043.1:0-60208 GCF_056397345.1 Cupriavidus sp. 05N38 | reverse complement strand
GCGCGCCATCGATCTGCAGATGAATCACGGCAAGACCACCATCATCGAGATCATGTGCACCCGCGAGCTCGGCGACCCGTTCCGCCGCGATGCGCTCGCCAAGCCCGTGCGCACCCTCGACAAGTACAAGGACTTCGTCTGAGTCCCTGTGAGGCCGGCAGGTATCGGCAGCCATGCAGATCAGCAGGCGAGCACGCGATACGCCCTTGCCCGGCCCGCCGGGCAAGGGCGTATCCGACCCTCGCGTCAGGCGGCCGCGCGCAATGCGGCACATGACGCAACGACCACGGCCCCCGGGGCGGCGAGCCAATCGCCGACCTACTATAGAAACCGTGGCGCATGACCCCTGAGCAATCCAGGAGACTAAGCAAAGTGATTCACGATCAGCAGCAATCAAGCGGCCTCAAGCACGGGCTGAAGCAGCGCCACATGACCATGATCGCGCTGGGCGGCGTGATCGGCGCCGGCCTCTTCGTCGGCAGTGGCGTGGTCATCCGGTCCGCGGGTCCCGCCGCCGTCCTCTCCTTCCTCATCACCGGCCTGCTGGTGGTACTGGTGATGCGCATGCTGGGCGAAATGGCGTGCGCGCTGCCCACCGTCGGCTCCTTCTACGAATACGCCCGCGAGGCCTGGAGCGACCGCCCGGCACTGGGCGGCCTCGCCGGCTTCCTGACCGGCTGGATGTACTGGTATTTCTGGGTGATCGTGGTCGCGCTCGAGGCCGTCGCCGGGGCCGACCTGGTGCGCTTCTGGCTACCCGATGTGCCGGGCTGGAGCATCAGCCTGGTCTTGCTGGTGATGCTCACGCTGACCAACCTGATCTCGGTGAAGTCCTTCGGCGAGTTCGAGTTCTGGTTCGCCTCGATCAAGGTTGCCGCCATCGTGGTGTTCCTGTTCCTGGCGGGGCTGTTCGTGCTGGGCATGTGGCCCGGCGCCAGCGCCAGCGTGGCGCACCTGAGCGCGCATGGCGGCTTCGCGCCGAACGGGATCATGCCGGTGCTGACCGGCGCGGTCGCGGCAACGGGCTTCTACTTCGGCGCGGAGATCGTCACCATCGCCGCGGCCGAGACCGCCGAGCCGCAAAAGGCAGTGGCCAAGGCAACCAGCTCGGTCATCACCCGCGTGCTGGTGTTCTACGTCGGCTCGGTGCTGCTGGTGGTCTGCCTGGTGCCGTGGAATTCCGCCGGCATCGCCACGCCGTATGTGAGCGCGCTCAAGGCCATGGGCATCCCGGCGGCCGCGCAGATCATGAACGCGGTGGTGCTGACCGCCGTGTTGTCCGCGCTGAACTCCGGCCTGTACGCCTCCTCGCGCATGCTGTTCGCGCTGACCAAGCGTGGCGATGCGCCCAAGGCGCTCGCCACGCTGAGCCGCAACGGCGTGCCGGTCAGGGCCATCCTGTTCGCCACGCTGTTCGGCTACGGCGCGGTGGTGATGTCCTACGTCTCGCCGGACAAGGTGTTCGCCTTCCTGGTCAACTCCTACGGCACCGTCGCGATCTTCGTCTACATCCTGATCGCCATCTCGCAACTGCGCCTGCGCAGCCGCCTCGAGCGCGAAGCGCCGCACCGGCTCAAGGTGCGCATGTGGGCCTTCCCCTACCTGACCTATGTCGCCATTGCCGGCATGGTCGGCATCGTCGTCGCCATGGCCTTCATCCCCGACCAGCGCACCCCCCTGCTGCTCGGCGTGGCCAGCCTCGGCATCCTGCTCGTCGCCTACGCCGTGCGCCAGCTATGCCGCAAGCATGGCGTCGCCGCGCACATGCCGGAGATACGGCGCGCCGACTGACGCACCGCCCGGCCGACCCGCCCCGCGATGCCGGCATCGCGGCGCCAGCGCGCCGCCGGGACCGCGCTCGTGGCCGTGTACATGCTGCCTGCGGCGCTCCTGATGCGCAGCTGCGGCTAGCCCATCGCAGCGGCCCGTTCCGCCCGCCGCTGGCCCAAACGATTGGCGCGCTCTGGCCCTACTGCATTGCACGCCATCTCACTATGCTGACGTCATAAGGCGCGCCGCTCCGCGTGGCGCGCCATTCACCAACGATATCCCGGAGACCCCGATGACCACGTCCCAAGTTACCACCACGACCCTGCAGGCCTTCGCCGACGCCTGGAACCGCCACGATATCGAAGCGCTGATGAGCTTCATGGCCGACGACTGCGTGTTCCATGCCGTGGCCGGCGGCGAGCTGTTTGGCCGCACCTTCGCGGGCAGGGAGGCGGTGCGCGAGGGCTTCCAGCTGGCATGGCAGGCATTCCCCGATGCCGCCTGGCTGGATGGTGAGCACTTCGTCAACGGCGAGCGCGGCGTGAGCGAATCCACCTTCCGCGGCACCAGGGCGGACGGCACGCGCATCGAAGCGCGCATGGTCGATGTGTTCACCTTCCGCGACGGCAAGATCGCCGTGAAGAACGCCTACCGCAAGGACCGCCCCCCTGTCGCGGTGAACCGCGCAGGCAACTGAACCGGATCCGGCCCCGCCAGAGGGCACATGAGGAAGACAGACATGGATGCCACCGCAGCACGACTGATCCTGCCCGAAGACCGCGCCACCGCGCCTTCGCGGCCCTACGATCCCGCCTACGACCCGCTGGTCGCGCCCACCCCTGGCCAGGGGCGCGAGTACGCGCCCACCTACTGGATCGGCACTGCCGGCGAGCCGCCGCCCGACGACGGTCCGATCACCCACGATATCGACGTGGACGTGGCCATCATCGGCTCCGGCTTCACCGGCCTGACCTGCGCGATCTTCCTCGCGCAGGAACACGGCATCAAGGCCACCGTGCTGGAGGCAAACCGCGTGAGCTGGGGCTGCAGCACGCGCAACGGCGGCCAGGCGCAATGCGCCTCGGGCCGGCTCAAGCGCTCGCAGTGGATCCAGCGCTACGGCCTGGACACCGCGCTGCGCCTGCACGAGGAAGTCTGCGACGGCATGGAGACCTTCAAGGGCCTGATCAAGGACATCGACTGCGATCCGCAGCCGGGCGGCCATCTCTATATCGCCCACCGCGCCAAGGTCATGCCCGCGCTGGAGAAGGAAGCCAAGGTGCTGCGCGACGTGTTCAAGTACGACGCGCGCATCCTGGACGCCGACACCGTCAAGCGCGAATACGTCGACGACAAGGAAGCGGCAGGCGCCATGCACGAGCCGGAAGGCATCGGCATCCACGCCGGCAAGCTGGCCTTCGGCTACTTGCGCCGCGCGCGCGCGCTGGGCGCCAGGGTGCATCCGTCCAGCCCGGTGCTGAGCTGGGAGACCCGTGGCGGCGTGCATTACCTGAAGACGCCGGGCGGCATCGTGCGCGCCCGCGCGGTCGGCGTGGCGACCGGCGGCTACACCTCGCCGGACCTGCACGCCCAGCTCAAGAACCGCCTGTTCCCGATCCTCTCGAACTCCATCGTCACCCGCCCGCTGACGCCCTCGGAGCGCGCCGCGTGCAATTTCCGCACGACCCAGGTCATCACCGATACCCGCATCCTGCGGCACTACTACCGGCTGATGCCGGACGGGCGCCTGCAGATCGGCAGCCGCAGCGCCATCACCGGCAACGATGCACCGCAGCACAAATACAAGGACAAGCTGGTCAGCGACCTGCACCGCAAGTTCCCCGCGCTCGAAGGCATCCAGATCGACTATTCTTGGTGGGGCTGGGTGGATGTCAGCCACGACATGATGCCGCGCATCTTCCAGCCCGACCCGGCCCAGACCATCTATTACGCAATGGGCTACGGCGGCAATGGCGTGATGTACTCCGCGCAGGCGGGCAAGCGCATGGCGGCGCTGATCGCGGGCAAGAGCGCCGGGCCGGAGCTGCCGATCTTCCGCTCGGCGCTGCCGTTCCCGAATGTGCGCGAGATGGTGGAGGCGCAGGCGTTCGCGCCGTTCCGCCGCTTCGGGCAGTGGTTCCTGTATCGCTGGTATCACATGAAGGATGAAGTGATCTAGCCGATCACGGGCTGGCACCAAGACCCAAGACCATAAGAAGACGAGGAGACAGGCATGGACCAAAAGCACCATCCCGCACCATCCCGGCCAGGCCGCCGCGGCGCGCTGCGCGCCCTCGGCGCGCTGGGCGCAGGCGCGGCGCTGACCCATCCCGCGCTCGAAGCGCTGGCGGCCGGCGCTGCCGGTGCGCGGGTCGAGATGCCGTTCGAGAATGGCGAGCGCGAGCTCATCGCCTTTCCCCAGAAGCGGCCGCTGATCCTGCTCACCAGCCGGCCGCCGCAGCTCGAAACGCCCTTTGCCGTGTTCAACGACGGCGCGATCACGCCCAACGACGCCTTCTTCGTGCGCTACCACTGGAGCGGCATCCCCACCAGCATCGACCCGCAGGCTTACCGCCTGCGCGTAGGCGGCAAGGTCAACACGCCGCTGGAACTCTCGCTCGACGAGATCAAGCGCCTGTCCACCCCGGTGGACCTGGTGGCGGTCAACCAGTGCTCGGGCAACAGCCGCGGCTTCTTTTCGCCGCGCGCCAACGGCGGCCAGCTGGGCAACGGCGCCATGGGCAACGCGCGCTGGACCGGCATCCCGCTCAAGGTATTGCTGGAGAAGGCCGGAGTGCAGGCCGGCGCCTTGCAGGTGAGCTTCGACGGCATGGACCGCCCACCGCTGGAAGGCGGCCCGGACTTCGTCAAGGCGCTGGCCATCGACCACGCGCTCGACGGCGAGGTGATGCTCGCATGGGCCATGAACGGCGCGGACCTGCCCATGCTCAACGGCTACCCGCTGCGGCTGGTCGTGCCCGGCCACTACGGCACCTACTGGGTCAAGCACCTGGCCAACATCCAGGTGCTCGACAAGCCGTTCGACGGCTTCTGGATGACCGCCGCCTACCGCATCCCCGACAACGCCTGCGCCTGCGTGGCGCCCGGCACCGCGCCCGCCCGCACGGTGCCGATCAACCGCTTCAACGTGCGCTCCTTCATCACCAGCCTGGCCGATGGCGCCAGGCTGCATGCCGGGCGCCAGACCGTGCTGCGCGGCATCGCGTTCGACGGCGGCTTTGGCGTGGACGAGGTCGCCTTGTCCACCGACGGCGGCCGCACCTGGCGCGCGGCGCAACTGGGCAAGGACCTGGGCCGCTACTCCTTTCGCGAATGGACCGCGACGTTCACGCCGCCGAAGAAGGGCGAGTACGAGCTGAAGGTACGCGCCAGCAATCGCATCGGGCAGAGCCAGCCGCTTGCCGCCCTGTGGAACCCGGCCGGCTATATGCGCAACGTGGTGGAAACCACCCGCGTGGTGGCGGCATGAAGGAGGCAGCCATGCAACTCGTCAAACCCGGGCGCCGTGCCGGCTTCATGCTGGCGCTGGGCTGCCTCGCCGGCGTGCCGGCCGCGCACGCGCTGGAGATCACCCTGCCGCCCGAGACGGCGCGCTACACGCCGAGCGAATTGCCCGGCTACCGGCTGGTGCAGCAGAACTGCATGACCTGCCACTCCGCGCAGTACGTGCAGACGCAGCCGCCGTCGTCGCCGCGCGGCTACTGGGATGCCACCGTCAAGAAGATGAAGAAGCCCTTCGGCGCGCCCTTCCCGGATGAAGACATTCCGGCCATGGTCGACTACCTCAGCAAGACATACGGGGCGGAGCGCACGGCCTACGCGGGCACGGCGGCGCCGCAAGGCGCAGGGGCCGCGGCACCGGCTGCCGTCGCCACCGCCGGCAGTCACGATCCCCTGGCCCTGATGGCGGCCAACAACTGCAGCGCCTGCCATGCCGTCGACAAGAAGATCGTAGGACCGGCGTTCAGGGACGTGGCGGCAAAGTACGCGAACCAGCCCGGCGCCGCGGCGCTGGTGGCGCAGAACATTGCCGCCGGCGGCGCGGGCAAGTGGGGCCAGGTTCCGATGCCGCCCTACCCGGGCCTGGCCAAGGAGGACCTGCAGAGCCTGGCGCAGTGGATCCTCGGCCGTTGAGGGGAGCGCAGCGGCCACGCCATCGCTTCTTGCACGCCGCCCGCCGGCCTGCGGGCAACCCGCATATCGCCGGGGCGCGGCATCGCCCATAATCTGCCGCTCGTCACGACGGTCACGACAACTCAGGCAGGAGCGGGAGCGCAAGCGGCATGGCAAGCATGGGCAAGGCGAACACTTTCTGGAACCGGCTGTTGCAGCTATCTCCCGATTCCGGCGTCAGCCTGCAGGCGCAGTTGCGCCAGCGGCTGGTGTCGGCCATCCTGGCCCGGCAGTTGCCGGAAGGCAGCGCCCTTCCCTCCAGCCGCGAACTGGCGGCCACCCTCGGCATCGCGCGCAATACGGTGATCCTGGCCTTCCAGCAACTGGTCGAGGAACACTTCCTGGAGACCCGCCCGCGGCGCGGCTACTTCGTGGTGGAGCAACTGCCCAGCGCGGCCAGGCCGGCAACGGCATCGTCGCAGGCGGCGTCCACCGGCGCCAACGGCGCCTGCGCGGGCGAGACCGCGGACGGCGCCCAGGGCGGCGGCCCCGACTGGACCGCGCGCCTGCCGGACATGACCGGCAGGCGCGCCATCGTCAAGCCCAGCGAGTGGCAGAACTATCCCTACCCCTTCATCTACGGCCAGTTCGATCCCGCCTTGTTCCCCACCGCCGACTGGCGCGAATGCTCGCGCATGGCGCTGGCCGTGCTGGAGATCCGCGGCTGGGCCTCGGACCTGATCGACCGGGACGATCCGCTGCTGATCGAGCAGTTGCAGAAGCACATCCTGCCCCGGCGCGGCGTGTGGGCCAACCCGGACGAGATCATGGTTACGATGGGCGCGCAAAACGCGCTCTACCTGCTGGCCGACCTGCTGATGCAGGGCGCGCGGGTCGGGCTGGAGGAGCCGGGCTACAACGACGCGCGCCACATCTTCGGCATGCGCGCGCGCGAAGTGGTGCCGCTGCCGGTGGACGAGTCCGGCCTGTGTCCGGATGCCGCGCTGGCGCAATGCGACTACGCCTTCATCACGCCCAGCTACCAGTGCCCCACCACCGTCACCATGCCGCTGGAGCGGCGCGAGACGCTGCTGCGCGAGGCGCGCCGCCACGACGTGGTGCTGATCGAGGATGACTACGATACCGAGAACCCGGCGCTGACCCAGCCCGTCCCCGCGCTCAAGAGCCTGGACCGCGACGGCCGCGTCATCTACGTGGGCAGCCTGTCGAAGTCGTTCGTGCCCGGCATCCGGCTCGGCTATATCGTCGCCCCCGCCGCCGTGATCCGGCAGGCGCGCGCGCTGCGGCGCTTCATGCTGCGCCATCCGCCCGCCAACAACCAGCGCGCCACCGCGCTGTTCATCTCTCTGGGCCACCACGATGCGCTGCTGCGCCGCGTGGCGCCGATCTTCCAGCGCCGCGCCGGAATCCTGCGCGAGATGCTGGCACGCCACCTGCCGCAGGCGCGCGCGCACAACTCGCCCGGCGCTTCGTCGTTCTGGGTGGAAGGCCCGCCGGGGCTCGACGCCCGCAAGCTGGCCGCGACCGCGCTGGCGCACGGGGTCATCATCGAGCCAGGTGACGTGTTCTTCTCCACCGATGCGCCCTCCCCGCATTTCCGCATGGGCTACACCGCCATTGCCGACGAGCGCATCGAAGAGGGCGTCAAGCTGCTCGGGCAGCTGGTCGGCCAGGCGGCGGGCCCGGCCGGGCGCTGATGCGGCCCCTGGCCGTGCGGCCCTGCCGCCGGCACGCACACGGCGGGCAAGGAGTAGCATGACGCCCTGCCCCAGCCATCGATCCAGCTCATGCGTTCCACGCGATCCCTGCCGCCCCTCCTGTCATTGCGGGCCTTCGAAGCCGCCGCGCGGCGGCTGAGCTTCAGCCAGGCCGCGCAAGAACTGTTCGTGACGCAAAGCGCCGTCAGCCACCATATCCAGCGGCTGGAGGCCGACCTGGGCGTGGCGCTGTTCGAGCGCCGCACGCGGGCCGTGGCGCTGACCGAGGCCGGCCAGGCCTACTACGCGCAGGTACACGCGGCGTTCGAGCTGCTGCGCCTTGGCACCGAGCAGGTTCGCGCCCCCGCCGCCGCGCGTACCGCGCTGAGCGTCGGGCTGCTGGCGTCGTTTGCCACCCGCTGGCTGGCGCCGCGGCTGCCGGCGTTCACCGCGGCCCGTCCCGACATCGACCTGCATCTGCGTCCCGATATCGCGCTGGCCGACGTCGCCGGCGGCGAGGTGGACATGGCGATCCGCTATGGCCAGGGCGCATGGCCCGGCGTGCGCGCGCAGCTGCTGATGTCCGAGCGCCTGTCGGTGGTATGCGCGCCCGCACTGATCGCCGGTCCCGCCCGCCCGCGCCAGCCGCAGGACCTGCTGCGCTACCCGCTGCTGGCCTCGCATGCGAAGCAACCGTTCGAGTGGAACGCGTGGGCGCATCGCTTCGGCCTGGACCTGAGGCAGGCGCAGACCGTGCAACTGCACGACTACAACATCGTGGTGGAGGCGGCGCTGGCCGGGCAGGGCCTGGCGATGGGCCGCCACCGCCTGATCGCCCCGCAGCTGGCCAGCGGCAAGCTGGTCCAGGCGCTGCCCGGCACCATGCTGGACGACCCCCGCATCGGCTGGTGGCTGGTCATGCCGCGCGGCACGCCGGGCGAGGCCGCGCAGGCCTTCCGCGCCTGGCTGATGGAGGCCGTGGCGCAAGATCCGGCAGGCGCCATGCATTAGCCCTGCTCATGCATGGTGCGCAAGAACTGGTTTGTCACAGGCTCCCGCTGCCCGTAGGATGAGGCTTTCCCGTCCCGGCCGGCCGAAGCTGCGCCAGCCGGGCTAACCAGGCATCCCCGACATGACCCAATCCCTCGGCGCCCGCGTGGCCGATCTCGGCCTCACCCTGGAACCGGCGGCCGCGCCCGCCGCCAACTACGTGCCGTTCGTGCTGGAGGGCAATGTGCTCTACGTCTCCGGCCAGATCTCGCGCAGGGACGGCCAGCCGGCCTATCTCGGCCGCCTCGGCGACAATATCGCCGAGGACGACGGCGTGCAGGCCGCGCGCCTGTGCGCGCTGGGCCTGCTGTCGCAGATCGCCGCCGCCACCGGCGACCGGCTGGACCGCGTGGCGCGCGTGCTGCGCCTGGGCGTGTTTGTCGCCAGCACGCCTGACTTCCACCGCCAGAGCGCCGTCGCCAACGGTGCCTCGGACCTGATGGTGCAGGTTTTCGGCGAAGCCGGCCGCCATGCGCGCAGCGCGGTCGGCGTGGCGGCCCTGCCCAGCGGCGTGGCCGTGGAAGTCGAGGCCGTGATCCTGCTGGCCCAGCCCTGAACCCTGTCGCGCGCCTCCGGAGGTCCCATGCCTGCTCCCCTCACACCCGCCGCCGTGGAGGCGCTGCGCGCCCGCGCGCCCGGCACCCGCACCACCACGCATTTCAACCATGCCGGCGCCTCGCTGCCGTCCGCCGCCACGCTGGAGGCGATACAGGCCCAGCTCTTGCGCGAAGCCACGGCCGGGCCGATGGAAGCCGGCGTGGCCGCGCGCGCGCAGACGGCACGCGCGCGCTCCCTCGCCGCGCAGCTGGTCAACGCCGAGCCCGCCGAGATCGCCCTGACCACCGGCAACTCGCCCGGCTGGGGCGCGGCATTCGCCGCGCTGCCGTCGTGGCGGCCCGGCGACCGCATCCTGGTCGCGCGCCACGAATGGGGCGGCAACCTCGCGGCCATGCGCCTGGGCGCGCAGCGCGCGGGGGCGACGATCGAGGTGATTCCGTCCGACCACAGCGGCGCGGTCGATCCGCGGGCGCTGGAGGCCATGCTCGATGAGCGCGTGCGGCTGGTCTCGCTGACCTGGCTGCCGGCCAATGGCGGCCTGATCAATCCCGCCGCGGCCATCGGCCAGGTGACACGCCGCCATGGCATCCCGTACTTCATCGATGCCGCGCAGGCCGTAGGCCAGCTGCCCATCGACGTGGCCGAGCTGGGCTGCGACGTGCTGACCGGCGCAGGCCGCAAGGCGCTGCGCGGCCCGCGCGGCACCGGGCTGCTGTACGTGCGCAAGGACTTCCTGCCCCGGCTCACGCCCGCCTTCGTCGACACACACTCGGCGCCGCTGGGCGCGGACGGCGAGCCCGTGCTGCGCGGCGACGCCGCCCGCTTCGAGTCGGCCGAAGCCGCGAAGGCAATGCACTGCGGGCTGGCCAATGCCTTGCAGGAAGCCCTGGAAATCGGCCTCGGGCCCATCCGCGCGCGCATCGACGCCACCGCGCAGGCACTGCGCGCGCAACTGGCGGCGATCCCCGGCGTGACGGTGCTGGACCAGGGCCGCGAGCGCTCCGGACTGGTGGCCTTCAACCTGGCCGGCCATGGCGCGGCAGACGTGCAACGCAGCCTCGCGCAGCGCGGCGTGACGATCGGCAGCAATGGCATTGCCTATACGCCGCTGGACATGAACGCGCGGGGGCTCAGCGAGGTTGCGCGCGCTTCGGTCAGCTACCTCACCACCGAGGCGGAGATCGACAAGTTGATCGAAGCGCTGCGCGCGCTGGCCCGCTAGCTAGCCCGCAAGCCCGGTAGCCCGGCAGGAACCGGCTATGCAAGACCGGAGCCGGGCGTCATGTCAGGCCTTGATTTCATTGCTCAGCGCCTGGCCCGACGCGAATTCGGTCACGTTGCGCAAGGTCGTCTCGCAGATCGTCGTCATGGCTTCCCGCGTGAAGAAGGCCTGGTGGCCGGTCACGATGACGTTGGGAAAAGAGACCAGGCGCTGCACCACGTCGTCCGAAATGATGGTGCCGGAGAGATCGCGGAAGAACAGATCGGCCTCCTGCTCGTACACGTCGAGGGCCAGCCCGCCCAGCTGCCCGCTCTTCAGCGCCTCGATCGCGGCCTCGGTATCGACCAGCCCGCCACGGCTGGTATTGACCAGCAACGCGCCGCGCTTTGCGCGGGCCAGCGAGTCGGCATTGATGATGTGATACGTCTGCGGGGTCAGCGGACAGTGCAGGGAAATGATATCGGCGCTGATGCCGATCTCGCCCGGAACGGCATAGCGAGCCCCCAGGGCCTCGAACTCGGGCGAGGGGAAGGCATCGTAGCCGATGACCTCGCATCCGAAACCGATCATGATCCTGGCGAACACACGGCCGATCTTGCCGGTGCCGACCACGGCGACGGTCTTGCCGCAGAAATCGAACCCCATCAGCCCGTCGAGGGAAAAATTGAAGTCCCGCGTGCGGTTGTAGGCCGGGTGGATCTTGCGGTTGACCGCCAGCAGCAGGGCAACGGCATGCTCGGCGACCGCGTTGGGCGAGTAATTGACCACGCGTACCACCTTCATGCCAAGCCCTTGCGCGGCCTTCAGATCAACGTTGTTGAATCCGGTGCAGCGCAGTGCGACCAGGCTCGTTCCGCCACGCTTGAGCGCATCGAGCACCGCGGCATCCGCCGTGTCGTTCACGAAGATACAGACCGCGTCGCAGCCCGCGGCAAGGCCGACCGTGTCCATATCCAGCAGGTCATCGAAGTACTTGAGCTGATGCCCCTCGGCGGCGTTGGCCGCATCGAGATACTCGCGGTCGTAGGGCTTGGCGCTGAATACGGCAATTTTCATCGCGTGTCTCCCAGGAGGATGGAGGTTCGCTGTTCCGGGGAACGTGACGACCTGGCGAGGCTAGCCCCCGGCCAATGCCCCGACGATCTGCACGAACAGGATCTTTGCAATCGTCATCGAAGGAAAAATCATGGCACAGCCGAGGTCGGGCTGGTCCGTGGGGGCCACACGATTGGCAAAGGCCAGGATCGCCGGATTCCCGGTCGCGCCGGAAATGACGCCCACGGTGATGTCGAACGGCAACTTGAAAACCCACAGGCAGATCAACGCCGTGATCAGCACCAGCGCCAGCACGATGGCAATGCTGTAAAGCAGGAAGGAGATCCCCGTCACGCTGATGGTGGCAAAGAACTTCGGCCCCGAGGCGATGCCCACCTGCGCCAGAAAGATGGTCAGGCCGAAATTGCGCAGAACCAGATTGGCCGACAAGGGCATGGTCCACACGAACGGCCCGGACCGGCGGATCTTGCCAAGATAAAGCGCGACCAGCAGCAGCGCGGCCAGCCCGAGGCTCAGCTTGCCGGCGCCCGGAATCGGCAGCGGGATCATGCCAGCGAGCAGCCCCACCGCCGCACCGATGCCGATCGAGATGAAACTCAGCTCGGCGGTGCCCTTGATGGAGTCACCGAAGAACTTGCGCATCGCTTTTACGTGGGCACGATTCACCAGCAGGCCGACGCGGTCGCCGACCTCGAGGACGAGGCCGGGGCCAGGCAGCATGTCGGCATCGCCCCTGCGCAACTGCACGATCGAGCAGACAACCCCCTCGGGAAAGCGGATGTCGCGCAGCGCCAGCCCGACCACCGCGCGGCTCGATGCAAACACGCGGGCATAGTCGAGATCCTCCCGGTGGCTGCTCATCCGCCCCGGCTGCAACTCGCCCAGGAGCGCGGCTGCGTGCTGGAGCACCGCCGGGTCGGTGGCGGTCGCCAGCAGGACATCGTCGGCCCGCAGGACCAGGTCCTCGCTGGGCAACTGGTTATGGTGTTCGCGGCGCACCGCGGCAATTGCCATCCCGGCGGGCAGGCGCGCCTTCAGTTCGGCGAGCTTCAGGCCGATGAACTCTCGGTTCATCAGGGAAATCTCCGCCGTTTCGATGACCTTTTCCGGCGGCGGCTCGATCTTTACCTTGAGCACCGCGCCAAGGACATAAAGGGCCAGGATCGGACCGGCCACGCCGAAGGGATAGGCCACGCTGTAGCCAACCGCGGCGCCGTCGTTCTTCATGACCGCAATGATCGCCTGCAAGGTCGCCGTGCTGGTGCCTGAACCCGCGAACATCCCCAGCGATTCATCCAGCTTGACACCGAACAAGGGCACCAGCGCCAGCGACACGAATCCGGCGCCGACCACGCCCAGGGCGGCGGCGGCATTGGCCTTCAGTCCTCGAGCACTGCTCAGGCCCGCGAAAAACTGGCCGCCGTACTGGATACCAATGCCATAGAGGAACAGCAGCAGGCCGAGAGTCCCGATGAGTGCGGGTGGCGCCGCTTTCGGCGCAAATCCCCCAATCGCCAATCCGACGAACAGCACGGCCCCCGATCCAAGCGAGACCCCCTTTACATTGATCTCGCCGACAACGTAACCCAGGGCCACGGTGAGGAACAAAGTGAACAGCGGCTGGGTCTCGAACAGCGTCCTGACTGCATCCATGGCCGGCTCCTTCTTGTCGGAACAGAGGATCCGCGCATCGGCGCGCGCACGGATCAGCTCAAGCCGTCGCGCGCGACCCGGATTCCCTCAATCGGGTGAGATTCGCTCGGCAGGTAAACCTGGCCATCGTTTCGCGCCCGGTGGCGGAGGGCGGAACGGCATTCAGTGCGGCATCACGTCGATCAGCGACCTGGTATGCCTTGCGATCATCAGTTCCTCGTTGGTCGGGATGACCCACACGGACACCTTGCCGGAGGCCGTGCTGATCCTCGGCCCGCCCGCGGCGTTCGCCGCGTTATCCAGGGCAACGCCAAGCCAGGCCGCCTGCCGGCAGACCTGCTCGCGAATCAGCGCCGCATGCTCGCCGACGCCCGCGGTAAACACCAGCGCGTCCAGGCCTTGCGCCGCGGCGGCAAGCGAGCCCAGCTCCCGCCCGATCCGGTACGTATAGAGCTCGATGGCGAAGCGGGCGAGCGGCGCATCGCTGGCGAGCAGCGCGCGCATGTCGCTGGAGACGCCCGAAACGCCGAGCAGCCCGGACTGGCGGTAGATCAGGTCTTCGATGGCACGCGCATCCATGCCGAGCTCATCCATCAGGTAAAGGATGACACCGGGATCCAGATTGCCGCAGCGCGTGCCCATGGGCAGCCCGTCCACCGCGGTGAATCCCATCGTGCTGGCGACACTCCGGCCAGCCACCAGCGCGCACATGCTGCTGCCGTTGCCCAGATGGGCCACCACCGTCCGGCCCGCCGCGGCGCCAGCGTCGACCGCCGGCAGGACGCTGGCGATGTATTCGTAAGACAGCCCGTGAAAGCCGTAGCGCCGCACGCCGTGCCGCGTGACCGAGGCAGGGAGCGCGAATGCCTGCGCCACTTCCGGCTGCGCCCGGTGAAACGCGGTGTCGAAACAAACCACTTGCAGCAGTTCCGGTCGCCGCTGCGCGAGAATGCGGATCGGCTTGAGGTTGTGCGGCTGGTGCAAAGGCGCCAGCGGGCTCAGGGCCTCGAGCGCCGAGACCACCTCGGGAGTGGCCCTGGTTGCCTGCGTGAACTGCATCCCGCCGTGCACCACGCGGTGCCCCACCGCGACCAGATGATGGCCTTCGCCGTGCCCGCGCAGGAAATCCGCGAGGAATGCGATGGCCCCGCCATGCCCCAGTTCATTCCCGTCGCCCCAGTGCTTGCTCTCCACCTCCGCGCCGGACGCATTGGTGGCGCGAAAGGCGGGCGAGGTGTAGATCCCGTCGAGACTGCCGCGCAGCACCAGTTCCGGCTCGTCGCCGTGCGCACCGAACGCACTGAACTTGATGCTCGACGAGCCTGCGTTGAGTACCAGTATCAAGTCGGCCACAGCGTCACCCCATTGTCTTTCCCGCCTCGCGGCGCGCCTTTGCCACCAGCGCGGCAACCGCGCAGGATGCCAGCCGGGTCGACACGGAGTCTGCCCTGCTGGTGAGAATGATGGGCAYCCGCGCGCCGAGCACGACGCCGGCCGCATCGGCGCCAGCGAGAAAGGACAGGCTCTTGGCAAGCATGTTGCCGGCCTCCAGGTCGGGCACCAGCAACACATTGGCGCGACCCGCGACCGGCGAATCGATCTGCTTGATGCGCGCGGCCTCCATGTCGATGGCGTTGTCGAGCGCCAGCGGGCCGTCGACGATCGCGCCGGTGATCTGGTGGCGGTCTACCATCTTGCACAGCGCGGCAGCCTCGATGGTGGACGGGACCTTCGGATTGACGGTCTCCATCGCCGACAGGATCGCCACCCTTACTTCCTTGAATTGCAGCGCATGGGCCAGATCGATGGCGTTCTGGAGGATGTCGGCCTTCTCGGCGAGCGTGGGCGCAATGTTGACAGCCGCGTCGGTGATGATCAGGGCTTCCTCGTGCCCCGGCACGTCCATCACAAAGCAGTGACTGACACGCCGGGCAGTGCGCAAGCCGGTGTCGCCCCTGACCACGGCCGCCATCAGTTCATCGGTGTGCAGGCTGCCCTTCATCAAGGCCTCGGCCTTGCCTTCGCGCACCAGTTGCACGGCAGCGGCGGCGGCCGCCTGGCTGAAGGGCGCATCGACGATCGGGTACAGGCTGATGTCGATACCGCTGGCCCTGGCCGTTTCCTCGATGCGCGCGCGGGGGCCTACCAGTGCGGGGGCGATCAGCCCCAGCTCCGCGGCTTCTACCGCGGCCTCCAGCGAGCTCCGGTCACACGGATGCACCACCGCCGTCGGCGTTGGCGGGATGGACCTGCAAAAATCGATCAGCCGCTGGTACTTCTCGTGCTTGGTGTCCACCCGCAATCCTCCTGCTGTCAACGGCCGTGGCAAGCTGTATCCCRGCGCCCTCAGGCACGCGCAAGGGTGGCCGCGCGGCGCGCGCGCTCTGGCTTGCCTGCCAGGGTTGTCCGGATGCGCGCGAGCATCGCCACCTGCTCGGCCGTGGGCTTGCTGCCAAGCACGCGCGCGTCTGCCGACAGCTTGTCGAGCAGCGCCAGCAGCCGTTCGCGGTCGGCGGGATCCTGGAGCAGGACCGGCAGCGTCTCCAGGGCCTGCTCCGGTGCATACCGCACGGTGATCTCCTGCTGGCCGCGAATCTTGCGCCATTCGTGGGGCGCCAGTTCGGGCAGGTATTCCGCATAGTCGGCGACCATCTCCTTGCGCATCTCCAGGCGCGAGAGCGGCAGCGGCTCCCCGTGGCGCATCAGCAGCAAACCCACCCGGCTGAGCGCCTCCACATAGCCGCCGCTGGCCACCGCGGCCAGGGCCGCCGTGACCTCCGGCAATGCCGCCGGATCGACAGCCGCGGCCGGCGCGGTCCGGGCAGACCCCTTGTCGCCAAAATACAGCGAGAACATATTGGCGTAGATGCCGAAGAAGGACGCCTCCGTCATGGCGTCGCGCATGGCCCTGTAGCCATCGAGCGCCGCACTGACGACCTCGGCCCCGGCCTGCTCGCGCTGGCGCAGCGGATGGTCGGGCTCCATGGCCTGCCGGTTTGCCCTGACGGCGTCGGCGGCGGGGCCCAGCCAGGCAAGCCAGGGATTCATATCCGACAGCGCCCAGTTCTGCACGCGCAGCGGGTGAAACTCCCGCAATAGCCGTGCGGACATATCGCTGGACATTGCCTGCACGAACGGTTGCGCGAACAGTTCATAGGCGCGCTGGTTGAAATCGGACAGCGCAGCCACCGCCTCGAACGGCTTCTCGTCGGCACGCTGGAAGCGATTGAGACGCGCAGCGACGTCTTCGAGGCGATGCTCGCGGAACTCGACGTCATATTCGACCTCGCCGTTTTCTCCTTTTTGCGCGCGCTCGGTAATGACCATGCCATACAGCCCGGGCGGCAGCAACTCGATGCTCTTGAGTACCGAAACGATCTGCGCGTGCTCCTTTTGCGCAACCTTCCCGGAAACGAAGATGCCCAGGTGACCGATATTCTGGTGAACCATGCCGACGATGACCTGGCCTAGCGCCTTGATCTGCTCGGTGCTCTCATACAAATCCACGACCCAGTTGAATGCCTGCTGCGGCGGGGTGATGTTGTCCCCCATCGAGGCGAACAGCACGATGGGGGATTTGATGGCACGCAGGTCGAAACCCTTGCCGCCCGCGCCCTTCACATCGCCGGACCACAGCTTGTTACCGACAAACAGATTGCGGGTGATCCACTCGATCTCCTCGCGGTTCATCAGGTAGTAGCCACCCCACCAGCGCTCGAACTCCAGGAAGCGCGGCGGTTCCGTGTCAGCCTTGTTGTAGAGGTTGAAGTATTTGTCCCACAGGCTGTTGGCGGGATTCAGGTTCTCGAAGTTCTGCACCAGATGGGCGCCATCGAACTTGCCGTTGCCGAGATCCGCGGTGAAAGAGGACAGCCAGGTCCCGCCCAGCAGCCCCCCTGCATAGCGCATCGGGTTATCTCCCTCGTCCTCGCTCCAGGCTCCGCTCCAGTACGACATCGGCGCACCGTTGATCACGATGGGGCCGGTGTCGTCCGGGTCGGACGCGGCCAGCATCATGGCCGCCCAGCCACCCTGGCAATTGCCGATGATGGCCGGCTTGGGGCTGTCCGGATGCAACGCACGGACCTTCCTCACGAACACCTGCTCCGCTTCGCAGACGTCGAGCAAGGTCTGGCCCGGTTCGGGATCGCGGAAGAAAATAACGAAGTAGACCGGATGACCCGCACGCAATGCGACGCCCACCTGCGAATCGTCCTTGAAGCCCCCGATGCCGGGACCATGACCGGCGCGGGGGTCGATGATCAGGTAGGGGCGGCGGTCCTCGCCGACCTGCACGCCCTCGGGAGGCGTGATGCGCAGCAGCGCATAGTTCACCGGCCGCGCGAACTGGCGGCCGTCGAGGACGAATTCGTAGTCGAAGTGCAGCACCGGCTTCAGGCCCTGCACCGCGTTCTCGACAAACTGATTGCCGCGCTGGCGCAGCGTGTCCCAGAAGAGAATGGCGCGCTGCGCCGCATCCCCCCCGTATGCGTAACAACTCAAGGGATCGGCGCCGGCCATCAGCCTGGCGGCGGCCACCGCGCCATCCCCACTGCCATCGCCATCGCCATCGCCATAGGCGGACCTTACCCGACGACCCAAGGCCGCTTGCGCGTTCTTGATGCGTTTCTGGAGCACCAGACCGGTCTTGATTCCGATCTCATGGGCATGCTCAAGTTGCTTTCCGGCATCCATGGTATTGACCTCGACAGCGAGTCCTTCGGGCATCCGGGTCCCAGTACTCTCCGGGCAACCGGCGCAGTGCATCTCGTTCGTCCAAGCTAAAACCCGCCGCCGGCAGAGCGCCTGTTCCTGCGACGCTGCAGGGCTCGCATGAGCGGCTCGCGCCATCGGACGTGCGGCAAAGCGAAAACGCCAACCACTTGCTGCTTGTGTCTCTATCTTCTTCGCTCCACCCGCCGACACATTGACTCGTCGCAAAGAAATGGCTGCCTTGTGACAGGAATACGTCCTGGCGAGCCTGCGGGGCCACGACATTGGGGTGCATAAGACACATCTACAAAACCACGCCGCCATGGAAGCGCCGATTCTGCTGGAAGGCCTGTGTCAAAGGCGGGATGCCGCCTGAAATAAAAAGCCACGATGTGGCCGGCTGGTGGAGTATAGGAAGGGTTGCCGCCGATCGCTAGGTTGCCCCGCTTCAGTTCCTTGGGCCGGGATGCCGGCGCCGTGTGTTCTTCACCGATCCACGGTGGCGCAGCTCGGGATGACCGAGCTGGCGCTCGACGACGCGAAACGGGCGCTCCATGTGGTGCGCCAGCAAGTCCGCCCGACTTCAATCCGTGGGCGTTTTCCCGCCGCCATCGTCAGTGAAATTGTAGAGATGCGTGTTGTCCGGAGTCTCCCCGATCTTTGTACCGCGCGGCTGGAACCGGATATGGCGACGGAAATTCTCGCTGTCCGACCTGGCGCTCTGGGTGGCAAGCTCGACTGCCTCGGGATAAGCCATCGGGCGCTTCTCCTTTTCGATCTCGAGCAGCATCGTCTGTTCGCTCACCCGCACGCTGTATTTGCCCAGATTGTAGAGGAGATACATGGCGAAGAGGTTGTCGAAGTCCTGGTAGGCGCCCTCCTCCCTGCGGAAGTCCAGGGACAAGACCGAGGGGAAGCGATTGGGCAGGTCTTTGAAGGCCACCTTCTCCTCCTCGTGCGGATCCACATAGGTCGAGCCGCCGTACTTCTTGTACAGCACCACCTCCATGCCGTACTGGCGCTTGCCCCACTCCTTGATCAGCTTCATCGCCATCTCGGTRGGGACGTTGGCCCTGGCGGCCGCCACCACCCGCCGTCCGGACAGAAACCTGGCGCTGGTCACTTCCAGGTCCTTGTAGCCAGCGCCAAACTTGAATGCGGCGCCGATGGTCTTGGCGCAGTTGAGGCGCAAGTAGTCGTACTTGACCTCGCCGCTGTGATACTCGGTATCCCTGGCCCGCTGGTGATAGTCGTCATTGATGCGTCCGAAGTAAGCCGCCAGGGCCTCCTTGTCGCTGGCCGGTACGCCGTGCACGCGCACGCCGATAACCGAGCGTTTGTAGATCTCGCCGAAGTCGAGGCCAAACGAGGCCGTCTCCCCGACCGAGGAGACAGTCTTGAACAGGTATTCCTTCTTCGGGATGGCAACCATCAGGTCCGTGGTGTAGTAGCCACTTTCGTGCTTGCGCGTACGGTCGGCATAGAAGTTGGCCGAGTAGACCAGATCGTCGCCACGCGCGTCGTCCCGGATCGCCAGCGCGAAATGGCCGGCCGATCCGCCCTTGGAGGTGCCGAAACTGATCAGCAATTCCAGGTCATAGGGATCCTCGCGAAGGAGGTCGGCAATCTGATCGATATTGGCGGGCTCGGGACCGGCCTTGCTACCGAAGTCGGCGGCGGCCGCCCCCGCTGACAAGAGAACGGCTATCACCACGAAACAAAGCGCCAGCCTCGTCTTCATGACTCCCCCTGTGCCCTCGAATACCTCGGATACCGCGGCTCCGCCCGCAGTGGTTCATGGCCCATTATCGGCTGCCGGGGGCCTTGATGCATCGCTGAATATCCGTCGAGGGGCCCGGCGAGTCTTCAGGTTCCGGCCTTGCCCGTTGAATCCGCCCCAGCCAAGGCCGAAGCCAGCTTGCCGGCCCGGTGACGACAAGCTGTGCGGGCGGGCCCTGTCTCTTGCTGCGCTACCGCGACAAGACGCCGTCATGGGCTTGATCGAGCACAATCATTCTGGATGGATTCTTCTTATTTCGACTTCTGAAAAATTTCATGGTGGCGTGCGTGACGGTTGCGCCTAGAGTGGGCACAAAGGACCTACAGAACACAAATGTCCGTCCGGTTTCCCTCTGACTTGTGGCGCGGGCTTCGAGGGAAGCCGGAGCTTGTCTCGCCCTGGTTCCGGAGCAGCCCAGGCTACATAGCCACCGGACCCAAGAATACGGCTCTCCAGATCCGGGCGGGAACGTTCGCCGGTGCGCTTGCCGGACATTGCCGTGTCCCTGAGCGAGCGCGGAGCTGGGGCACGAAGTCCGATAGGGTGTCCGGCTAAACCGGGCCCTGGGAGGATTGGGGATGAACCTTTGGCTGAGGTGTTTGTTCCGTCATGCCGGCGCATGGCTGTTCGCCGCTCTGACGATGATTTCCTTCAACGCTCATGCGCAAGCCGCATCGGACCAGCCGGCCGCCTTCAAGCCGGAAGAACTCGAGGCACTGGTCGCGCCCATCGCGCTCTACCCCGATTCCGTGCTGTCCCAGGTCCTGATGGCATCGACGTATCCGCTCGAGATCGTGCAGGCCGCACGCTGGGTCAAGGCCAACCCGAAAGTAAAAGGCGACGCCGCGCTCAAGGCGGTAGAGAACCAGTCATGGGATGTCAGCGTGAAGTCGCTGGTTGCCTTTCCGCAGGCTCTCGAGCCGATGAACGACAAGCTCGACTGGACGCAAAAGCTGGGCGACGCTTTCCTCGCCCAGGAGAAAGACGTGCTGGCGGCGGTGCAGCGTCTGCGGGCGCGGGCGCAGCAATCGGGCAACCTCAAGTCGAACGAGCAGCAGAAGGTGATCGTGGAGCCGGCCGCGGCGCCGGCTGCGGCGGCGCCGGCGCAGGGACAGCCCGCCAGCCAGACGGTCGTGCGGATCGAGCCGGCGGACCCGCAGGTCATTTACGTGCCTTCCTACAATCCGACCGTTGTCTACGGCGCCTGGAGCGCCCCCGCCTATCCGCCGTACTACTGGCCACCCTATCCTGCCTACTATCCGGGTGCCGCACTGGCCACCGGCTTTGCATGGGGCGTCGGCCTGGCCGCCGCCGGGGCCATCTTCGGCAACTGCAACTGGGGTGGCGGCGACGTGAACATCAACGTCAACAAGGCCGCCAATATCGACCGCAACTTCGACCGCACCAAGGTGCAGGGCGGCGGAAAATGGCAGCACGACGCCGCGCATCGGAAAGGCGTGGCATACCGGGATAACGCTTCGCGCGAGAAGTTCGGCGGCAGGAGCGGGGCCGGTGCCGACAGGCGCGACGATTATCGTGGCCGGGATGGCGGTCGGGGCGCGTCTGACCGGGCGTCCGTGGCCGACCGCCAGGGGCGTGGCGACCGCGGTGGTGCCGGTGACCGTGGTGGTGTCGGCGACCGCGGTGGTGCCGGTGACCGTGGCGGTGCCGGCGACCGCGGTGGTGCCGGCGATCGTGGCGGTGTCGGCGACCGCGGTGGTGCCGGCGACCGTGGCGGTGCCGGCGATCGCGGTGGTGCCGGCAATCGTGCCGGCGTGTCGGATCGTGCCGGGGGCGGTGGCGGAATCGGAGGCGGCGCGGGCGGCGGTCGCGATAACGCCTTCCAGGGCGTAGGCGGGGGTGGCGCCTCGGCCCAGCGTGACTTCGACCGGGGCCGCTCCAGCACGCAGGCTGCCGGACAACACCAAGGCGGCGCGGCCAGAGGTGGCGGTGGCGGATTCAGTGGCGGTGGCGGTGGCGGCGGTGGATTCAGTGGTGGTGGTGGTGGTGGTGGTGGTGGCCGTGGTGGTGGCGGATTCGGAGGTGGTGGCCGTGGCGGCGGTAGGCGCTAACCTGGGGGAAGCGATCATGGACTCGACACAACGACTTCCCCGCTCCCGGTCTTGCGCCTGGGGCAGTGCCATCGCCATGGTGCTGGCGCTGCTTGCCTGGGGTATGGCCCCGGCCCATGCGCAGAAGGATTTCAGCTCTCCCGAGGCTGCGATGAACGCCCTTGGCGACGCAGTGGCCACCAGCGACGATGATGCGATGAAGTCCCTGTTTGGCGCCAACTATCACGACCTGATCCCGCCGGTCGGCGCAGACATTCGCTACCGCTTCCTTGAGGCCTGGAGCCAGTCGCATGCCATTCGCCCGGAAGGGAAAGACCGCGCCCGGATTACGGCCGGCAACGATGGCTGGACCTTGCCCATACCACTGGTGAAGAACGCCAAGGGATGGCATTTCGATATCCGCGCCGGCGCCGAGGAAATGCGTGTGCGCCGCATCGGCCGTAACGAGCTGGCGGTGATGCAGACCTTGCTCGCCGTTTGCGATGCGCAGAACGAGTACGCGCAGATGAGCCAGCAGGCACAGGGCATATCGGTGTATGCCATGAAGCTCGTCAGCACGCCCGGCAAGCGCGATGGCCTGTATTGGCCAACCAAGCCCGGTGAACCGCAAAGCCCGCTGGGACCTGCGTTCCTCGAGGCAGGCATGCGCAGCAAGGCCCAGGGCGGCTACTACGGCTATCACTACAAGCTGCTTACCTCGCAGGGCAGCCATGCCCCGGGCGGCAAGTATGACTATGTCGTCAATGGCAAGCTCTTCGGCGGATTCGCGGTGATCGCGTGGCCGGTTCGCTACGGGGATACAGGGATCAAGAGCTTCATGGTCAGCCATGACGGGCGGGTCTTCGAAAGCGACCTTGGCCCGAACGGCCAGGACAAGGCGCTGGCGACAAGGTCCTATGACCCGGGCCCGGGCTGGAAAGAGGTGACCCCGTGATATCCATCCCGATGCCTGCAAGTATCGGCGCCGATGCCGACGATAAGGAAACAGGCGCCTTCCTGGCCAGCTACGGGTTTCCTGCATCCGACAAGACCGGTTTCTGGAAAGGCAGCAAGGCCGGCGCGCCGGTGCTGCAGGAGCGCTTCAATTAGCACACCGCCCGCCGGGATCGTGGGGCGATTCGCAAAAACACGGAAGGGAGAACAGCATGAAAGGAAAGACACTATTGGCCATGGCCATGCTGATGGCAGCTACCGCATCGGTCCGGGCACAGCCCGAAACGAAAATGGATGTCACGCAGGCCCCCGGGCAGACGAGTGCCACGGCTACGGCCAAGACGACCGCCAAGATCACCAAGATCGACGCGCCGACGCGAACGGTTTCACTAAAGAGGAGCGACGGCAAGGTCGTGGACCTGGTGGTAGGCGAGGAAGCCAGGAACTTTGACCAGCTGAAGGTTGGCGATGTCGTGTCCGTCGAATACCGCGAGGCCTTGAGCCTGAGCCTGAAGAAGGGCAGCGGTCCGCTCTCCCTGCACGAGCGCGAGATTTCTGACCGCTCCGCGCCGGGCGCAAAGCCCGGTGGCACGATTGGCCGGGAAGTGACGGCCACGGCCGATGTGGTTGCGGTGAACACCGCGGCCAAGACCGTCACCCTGAAGGGGCCAAAGGGACGCACCGTCGACCTGATGGTTGACGATCCGGAACGGCTCAAGAATATCAAGAAGGGAGACCGGGTCCAGGCGGTCTATACGGAGGCCCTGGCGGTGTCCGTGGAGCCGGCCGCCGCCAAGTAGCGGCACGGCAGGACCGGCGTTCCCGGGCGTTCATCCTGGCAGCGTTTGCCGTGGCGGCCACACCCCGTCCCGGCAGCCATGACGTGTTGCCGGATGCCGCCACCTGCTTCGAGGAAGTCCATTTTCGCGACGGAGACACGACATGGCTGCGACTGAAGCAATGGCACCCGGGTTCGAGCTCAATCAGTTCTTCTCGGCCTGGGAAGCGCGTATCGACCGCTGGCGCATCCTGAACCGCATCGCCCGGACCCTGGCCGCCCGGCGGGCGCAAGACACCGACGAATTGCGCCAGCAAGCCAGTGCGGTGCTGGAAGAAATACGTCCCATCGAGGAACTGAACGCATACCCTGGACCGAACCTGACCGCACAGGTGAAAGAGCGCCTCGACAAAGGCGATTGGGTCGGCCTCGAACGCCTTGTGCAACGTATCAGCGGCGCCCTGCTTTCCAATAGCTACCGGGATGACAGAGAGGCCTGGATCGCCGAGGACGAAGGCGAGTCGCACCTCCCGGATATCCTGCCACCATCGATCGGCCACGGACAGAGCCGCAAGCCGTATTTCGAGGTGTTGCTGGTGGCCGCCGGCGAGCGCTCGACCTGGCCCGACTTGCGGGAGACATTTCGCAGGCTGCGGCGCAATGACGATCATTTCATTTATGAAACGGTCGTGGTTGGCAGTTTCGAAGATGCGCTGCTTGCGGCAATCTTCAATTGCAACCTGCAGTCGGTGGTGATCGTCGATGGCTTTGGCTTTACCTCGCAATACACGTCGCCGGTGTTGCGAGACATCATCGTGCGCAATACCCCGACGGGGACCGGAGCGGCCATGGAGGACTCGGGTACGGCGCTTGCGCGCCTGCTCCGCGGCCTGCGCCCTGAGCTCGACATGTTCCTGTCCACCGACCGCGACGTCGGTCACCTCGCCGGCTCCGAGGAGGCCGCGCCACTGCGCCGGATCTTCTACGGCGCGGAAGAAACGATGGAAATCCATCTGGCCATTCTCGATGGCATCAAGGATCGCTACGAAACGCCGTACTTCGACAACCTGAAGGACTACGCGGCGCGTCCGGTTGGAACCTTTCACGCCTTGCCGATCGCGCGCGGAAAGTCGATTTTCAAGTCGAACTGGATCCGCGACATGGGTGAATTCTATGGCGCCAACCTCTTTCTCGCGGAATCATGCGCCACCACCGGCGGGCTGGACAGCCTGCTGGAGCCGACCGGCAATATCAAGCTGGCCCAGGACAAGGCCGCGCGCGCCTTCGGCGGCGACCGCTCCTTCTTTGTCACGAATGGCACCTCGACCGCCAACAAGATCGTTCACCAGGCGCTGCTCACCCCGGGCGACATCGTCCTGATCGACCGCGACTGCCACAAGTCGCACCACTACGGCATTGTGCTGGCTGGCGCGCAGCCGCTCTACATCGATGCATACCCGCTCACGCAATACTCGATGTACGGCAGCCTTGCGATCCGCCCCATCAAGCAGGCCCTGCTGGCGCTCAAGGCCGAAGGCAAGCTCCACCGGGCCAAGATGCTGGTGCTTACCAACTGCACGTTCGACGGCCATATCGCCAACGTGGAACGGACCATGCTGGAATGCCTTGCCATCAAGCCCGACCTGGTCTTCCTGTGGGACGAGGCATGGTTCGGCTTTGCGCGCTTCTCGCCATTGCTGCGCATGCGCACCGCGATGGGCGGCGCCGCCAGGTTGCGCGAACTGATGCATGACGCGGCCTATCGCGACAAGTACGAGGCGTTCAGACAATCGATCGATGGCATCGGCGACACCGATCCGCGGCTGCTCGACATCCCATTGCTGCCTGACCCGGACCAGGTCAGGATACGGGTCTACCAGACGGAGTCAATCCACAAGTCGATGTCGGCCCTGCGCCAGGGTTCGATCATTGTCGTGGCCGACCAGCAATTCCACACAGTCGAGCCGCAGTTCAAGGAAGCGTTCTTCACGCACACCTCGACCTCCCCGAACCTGCAGATCATTGCGTCCATCGACCTGGCCAGACGGCAGATGGAACTAGAAGGCTACGAGCTGGTGCAGCGCGCCATACAACTGGCCATCGAGATCCGCAAGGAGATCAACAATCATCCGTTGATCTCGAAGTACTTCCACGCCGCCACGCCGGCGGAAATGATTCCGGCGGAGTATCGCGTCACCGGATTTGCCGATTACGGCATGCCAGGCAGCACCATCGCGGATGCCACACAAGCCTTGCGCACCGACGAGTTCTTCCTCGATCCGACCCGTATCACGCTGCTTTGCGGCAACGCGGGGTACGACGGCACCCGTTTCAAGGGGCTCCTGGCCGAAAGCTACGACATCCAGATCAACAAGACCTCGCGCAACAGCGTGCTGGTGCAGATCAATATCAACAATACCCGCAGCGACATGGCGCACCTGATCAAGGCGCTTGCCGATATTTCCCGCGCGCTGGATCGCGAACTGGACGAGGGCGACGAAGCCGCGCGCGCCAGTTTCCAGGCTCGCGTGAAGGGATTGGTGGAGGACGTGCCGGAACTGCCGAACTTCAGCCGCTTCCACAACGCGCTGCGCGAGAACAGCGAGAGCGCAACGTCGGAAGGTGACATGCGTGCCGCCTACTACCTGGCCTATGACCCGCAGGCTTGCGAGTGCATCCGCCTGAACGACCCCCGCATCGACGAGCGACTGAAGAATGGCCCCGAGCTGGTGTCCGCCAAGTTCGTGATCCCCTACCCTCCCGGCTTCCCCATCATGGTCCCCGGGCAGGTGATTACGCCGGAAACCATTGCCTTCATGCGCAAGCTGGATGTGAAGGAGATCCACGGATTCAACGCGGCGCGCGGCCTCGAGCTGCTTAAGCCGGAAGCCCTGGACGCCCTGAACAAGGCACGCTGACCCGACGCGCGCTTGCATCCTATCCGTGATCCGCAGGAAGCACTGGATGGACTGAAGCGGAAACGTGTGACTTAACCTATCGAAAAAAAAGCGGGAGAAACGCCATGTCCTGGTTCGTGACAACGCTCAGAGCCTATCCGGAAATCGCCATTTTCCTTGCGCTGGGGATCGGATACTGGATTGGCGGGAAAAGCTTCAAGGGCTTCAGCCTGGGCGCCGTCACCTCGACGCTGCTTGTGTCGATTGTCATTGGCATCCTCGGCGTGAAGATTTCCCCCAACGTGAAGTCCGTCTTCTTCCTGATGTTTCTGTTCGCCGTCGGCTATGGCGTAGGTCCGCAGTTCGTACGCGGCATCGCCAAGGATGGGGTGCCACAAGCCATCTTCGCCTTGGTCATGTGTCTGTTGTGCCTGGCCTCCGCCGTCGGCGCGGCGCTGATGGCCGGATACGACCTGGGCTCCGCCGCGGGGCTTTTTGCCGGATCGCAAACGATCTCCGCATCGATGGGCCTCGCCACCGACGCGATCAATCGCCTTGGCTTGCCACCCGACGAGGCAAAACAACTACTCGACAGCATGCCGATCGCATACGCCGTTACCTATATCTTCGGCACTGTCGGCTCGGCGATCATCCTGGCGCAGATCGGCCCGAAGCTTCTGGGCATTGATCTGGTAGCCGCGTGCAAGGACTACGAAAGAGAACTGGGCGCCGGAGCGCCGGGTGAAGCCGGCACGGAATGGCATGAATTCGAATTGCGCGCCTATGCCCTGGCGCCAAACAGCCCTTATATCGGCAGGTCGGTGGGCGAGCTCGAGGCGGGAACCCAGGAGGGCGTGCGAGCCTTTGTCGAACGCATTCGCCGCGGCGGCAAGATCATGGAGGTGGACCTCAGTACCAGGCTCGAGGCCGGCGACGTTGTCGCGATCGGCGGAAAGCGCAATCAGCTGATCGAGCGCCTCGGCCCAAGCGGACGGGAGGTCGAAGACGCGGAACTGCTCGATGTCCGCACCGAGGGCGTCGATATCTACGTCACCAACAAGGAAGTCGATGGTCGTCCTTTGCAGGACCTGGCCCGCTGGCCGGGCGCGCGCGGCGTGTTCCTCAAGAAGATCAAGCGCGGGCCGACCGAAACCGTGATCCCGGTGCTGCCCAAGACGAAGCTCTATCGGGGCGACGTGATCACGGTGGTCGGTCGCACACAGGATATCAACGCGACCGCGAAGCAACTTGGCTATATCGATCGGCCCACGTCGGTCACGGACGTGGCATTCATGTCACTCGCGATCACGGTTGGCGCGCTGATCGGCGCGGTCGTCCTGAAGATAGCGGGGGTTCCGATCACCCTATCCACGGCGGGTGGCGCGCTGATCGCCGGCATTATCTTCGGGTGGTACAGAGCCATACATCCGACCTTTGGCCGCATCCCGGAGCCGACCGTCTGGTTCATGAACTCCGTCGGGCTCAATGTCTTCATCGCCGTGGTGGGAATCTCCGCCGGCCCCGGCTTTGTCGCCGGCCTGCAAAAGCTTGGGATCAGTCTTTTCCTTTGGGGCATCTTTGCAACGGCGGTGCCGCTGATCATTGGCATGCTGCTCGCCAAGTTCGTGTTCCGCTTTCATCCCGCCATCCTGCTCGGCGCGTGCGCTGGCGCGCGGACCACCACGGCTGCACTGGGCATGATCTGCGAAGCGGCACAGAGCCAGGTTCCGGGTCTTGGCTACACCGTCACCTACGCCGTAGGCAATACGTTCCTGACGATATGGGGCATGGTGATGATCATGATTCTCGCGTGAGCGCACCATGAAGAACCTGCTCGCGACCCTGACGATCGGCGCCATCCTGTCCGTCTCGGGTTGTACCTACTATGGCTATCCGGCCACCACCGCGCCCGCGAACTACGACCGCTCGTTCTTCGCGGCGGCGGACGCCTTGCGTGAACAGGGTGTGGCGATCAACGTGCAGGACCAGGCAAGCGGGACGGTCGCGGGCCTGCGCGATGGCACCAGTGTGAGCGCCAGCGTGCGGCAACAGCCCGACGGCAGCGTGCGGGTGCAGTTCAACGCCAGCGATGCGCGCGATCCCGGACTACTCGACCGCGTCTCGCGCAGCTACGACCGCCGGATGGGCCGCTGATCCCGCGTTTGCATCGATTCGCAAGTCTTTTTTGCCACGTACCATTTTTGGAGGAATGCGCCATGAGCAAGCCAGATCCGTCGAAGTTAGCGAATCTCTCGCCTTTTGAACTCAAGGACGAATTGATCAAGCTGGCTGGAAGCGTCTCGAACCGGTTGATGCTCAACGCCGGACGCGGCAACCCCAATTTCCTTGCAACCGTTCCGCGCCATGGCTTCTGGCAGCTTGGCCTGTTTGCCATGACCGAATCCGAACGGTCCTTCTCTTACCTTTCGGAAGGTGTCGGGGGTTTTCCGCGCAGGGCTGGTATCGAGGAGCGCTTCGATCTCTTCGCGCGATATCACCGCGACACGCCGGGAGTGAAGTTCCTGACCGGCGCCGTCTCGTTCGTGCGAGACCAGCTCGGCCTGGATGGGGGCGACTTCCTCTATGAAATGTGCGAAGGCATCCTGGCCTGCAACTATCCGGTGCCGGACCGGATGCTCAGGATCAGCGAAAAAATCGTCAAGCAATACCTGCGCAAGGAAATGATCGGCGCGCATCCCTTCCTGGGCGATTTCGACTTGTACGCGGTCGAGGGCGGTACTGCCGCCATGACATATCTGTTCAATTCGATGCGGGCCAACCGGCTACTTAAGGCGGGTGACAAGATTGCATTGGGCATGCCCATATTCACGCCATATATCGAAATTCCGGAGCTGAAGGAATATGACCTGACCGAGCTCACGATCGACGCCGATCCGGCGGCTGGCTGGCAATACCCCAAGAAGGAACTGGACAAGCTGCGCGATCCGGACGTAAAGGCTTTTTTCCTGGTGAACCCGAGCAATCCGCCTTCCGTCCGAATGAGCGACGAGGGTCTTGAGTATCTCGCTTCCATCGTCAAGGAGCGGCCGGATCTGATCATCCTGACCGACGACGTGTATGGCACCTTTGCCGACAACTTCGTGTCGCTGTTTGCCATGTGC
This sequence comes from Cupriavidus sp. 05N38, assembly GCF_056397345.1. NCBI lineage: Bacteria > Pseudomonadati > Pseudomonadota > Betaproteobacteria > Burkholderiales > Burkholderiaceae > Cupriavidus > Cupriavidus sp. 05N38. The sequence goes on along the minus strand of NZ_JBFTNF010000043.1, from coordinate 30,752 downwards.
CCAAAGAACACCATCCTGGTGTACTCCTTCTCGAAATACTTTGGCGCGACCGGCTGGCGACTGGGCGTCATCGCCACCCACAAGTCGAATCTGTTCGACGAGAAGATAGCGGAATTGCCGAAGGCGGAACGCCAGGAGCTGAACCACCGCTATGCCTCCATCACCACGGAACCCGACAAGTTGCTGTTTATCGATCGTATCGTGGCCGACAGCCGCACCGTGGCGCTCAATCACACGGCGGGCCTCTCCACTCCGCAACAAGTGCAGATGGTGCTGTTCTCCCTGTTCTCCCTGATGGATTCGTCGGACAACTACAAGGACGCCATGAAGCGGCTGATCCGCAGCCGCAAGGCCGCCTTGTATCGCGGAATGGGCGTCGCCCCCGAGCCGGTGGATTCGAACGTCGTCGACTATTACACGCTGCTCGATGTCGAGCAGCAAAGCAGGGAAGTCGGCGAGGATTTCGTCAAATGGCTGCTTGATACCGTCGAGCCGCACGAATTGTTGTTCCGGCTAGCCGAGGAAGCCGGCGTGGTGCTGCTGCCCGGAAAGGGATTCGGTACGCGCCACCCATCGGGACGGGTTTCGCTGGCCAACCTGAACCAGGAAGACTATGTGAAGATCGGTCGTTGCGTTCGCAAGCTGCGCGACGAGTACCTGGAGCGCTACAGGAAGTCCGGCGGGAAGGCGGAGAAGGGCAAGAAGAAGTAGACAGACCGGCCGGATGACGTTGATAGCGCCGCGGCCCCCCCGGTGCCGGCCATGTCGGCCGGGCTGCCGGGAACGGCCGCGGCGCGGACATGGTGAGCTGGCACGGGTGTCGCACGAGCCGACGGGTTGCATCCGGCACATCATCCATTCGGCCATGTCGCCCGCGGTGCCCCGCAAAGAACCGGCAGCCCGGTCGTGCGGTCATGCAACGACCAGCGAACACCCGGAGGCAACTCCCGACGGCGGCGCAGCCCGGTACGCCGGCAACCCGCCCGTCAACTTCGTAGCAGGCATCCCCGGTTTGCGCCGCGAGGCAGCGGCAGGCACATGAGACGGGTCGCCGAATGCGGTAGCGAGAACGCACAGTCCATCCGCTTGCGTAAGGCCCGAGCCAAGCGCCTCAGGTTTTCCCTGACTGTCCCAGGATGCAAAATTGATGTCCCGGATCATCAAACCGTGTGCAACTGATCCTAGATACTTGTCATCAGTTGCGACCGGACGCTGGCAGGTGCCGTGGAAGGAAGCGTCGACTCACCGGCCCAGACCGCCGGGAGTGCAGTCAAAGTCTTCCATCAGAGGCATTTATGCTTGGACAACGTTCCACACATTCCATCATGGCAGTAAATCCGGTCAGGCCAGCCGGGACGCATCCCTACTCGTGGGTGGTCTTCGCACTGGGCTTTGGCCTGCTGCTGTCAGACTACATGTCCCGCCAGGTGCTCAATGCAGTATTTCCGCTGCTGAAGAACGAATGGGCACTGACCGACACAGAGCTGGGGGCACTCGGCGGCGTTGTTGCGCTGATGGTGGGCGTGCTGACCTTGCCGCTGTCGGTCCTGGCCGACCGCTGGGGCCGCGTCAAGAGCCTCACGCTGATGGCGGCCCTGTGGAGCCTCGCCACGCTCGGCTGCGCGGTGGCGACAAACTTCGGCGAGATGTTCATCGCCCGCATGTGCGTGGGCATCGGCGAAGCCGCCTACGGCAGCGTGGGCATTGCCATGGTGCTGTCGGTGTTCCCCCGTCGCCTGCGATCCAGCCTGAGCGCCGCGTTCATCGCGGGCGGCCCGTTCGGGTCGGTTTTGGGGATGGCACTGGGCGGCGCCCTCTCCGCCCACCTCGGGTGGCGCTGGGCGTTTGCCAGCATGGCCATCTTCGGCCTGGTGCTGGTCGCACTGTTTCGCGTCGTGGTGACCGAGCCGCGCCTGAAGGCGCAGCGCGAACTGATCGGCGAGGACAAGGGCGACGAGGCGGCACCCAAGCGCCTGGCATTGCGGCCCCTGGTTTCCGCCCTGTTTTCGGCGCCTTCGATTCTTTGTGCCTATGTCGGCAGCGCCATGCAGTTGCTCGTCACAGGTGCGCTGCTTGCGTGGATGCCAAGCTACCTGTCGCGCTACTACGGCATGGCCACGGACCGCGCAAGCCTGACGGCCGCCGCCTTCGTGCTGGCCGCCGGCGCCGGCATGATTGTCTGCGGCGCGCTGACCGACTGGGTTGCCCGCAACGCCCCCACCCGCAAGTGGCTGATGGCCATTGCCTACAGCACCACCAGCTGCGCACTGCTCCTGGCCGCCTTCCACACGCCCCCCGGCGCGGCGCAAATGGTCCTGATCTGTGCCGGCATGTTGCTGGTCGGCGGTACGGCCGGACCGGCAAGCGCCGTGGTGGCCAACCTGACGCATCCAAGCATTCACGCGACAGCCTTCGCCACGCTCACGCTGGCCAACAACCTGCTGGGCCTGGCACCCGGGCCTTTTGTGACGGGCGTCATCGCCGACAGGATCGGTCTGCTCGGCGCCCTGCAGATCATTCCGCTGGCCGGGCTGTGCGCCACCTTGGCATTCGCGATCGGGCGCAAGTACTACGCCAACGACCTGCGTCGCATTCAAAGCCAGCGCGCCGCGCAGGCGCGGCCCTGACCTCTCCACCCCCCACCCTTTCATAATGATTGACCCCAACACCACAATCCTGATGGTGCCTGGTCTGCGCGACCATGTGCCGGAACACTGGCAGACGCTGCTCCAGGCGCAACTGCCGAATGCCCGCTCGGTGCCCCCGCTGGAACACGACAAGCTGAGCTGCGCGGCGCGCGTCGCGGAGCTGGACGCAGCGATTGCCGAGATCGACGGGCCGGTGGTCCTGGTGGCCCACAGCGCAGGCGTGATCATCACCGTGCACTGGGCCGCGCAGCACCAGCGTCCGATCCAGGCTGCGCTGCTGGCGGCGCCACCGGACTTCGATCACCCGCTGCCACCGGGGTACCCGGATCCGGCGGCCCTGGCACAGAACGGCTGGCTGCCTACGCCAGCGCAGCTCCTGCCCTTCCCCAGCATCGTCGGGGCGAGCCGCAATGATCCGCTGGCGAAGTTCGAACGGGTCGCCGGGATGGCCCGCGCGTGGGGCAGCCGGCTGGTTGACCTTGGCCACGTGGGTCACCTCAATCCCGCCGCCGGATACGGGCCGTGGCCACGCGCCACGGAATTGCTGGCGGCGTTGACGCCTGCCAGCTAGAGTGGAAGATAGGTCACGCTCCGGCGCTCGCGTTCGAACGTGGCCGCAAGAGAAAGTAGCACCCAAAGCAAATCCGTCTGTCAACGGAAAAATCGGACGCCGTAACCCGGTGAAAGAAAGAAGAGGAGACCAAATGAAATTGAAGAACATTGCCATCGCATCGCTGCTGGTGTGCTCAGGGGGCGCATATGCGCAGTCCAGCGTCACACTCTATGGCGTCGTCGACGCCAACATCGAATACGTCAACCACGTCGGCGCGGTACCCACGGCGGCCAACCAGTTCAATCGCGGCCCGTCCAATGACGTCTACCGCATGGATTCGGGCGGACTGTCCGGCTCGCGCTGGGGCCTGCGCGGCGTCGAAGACCTTGGCGGTGGCCTCAAGGCAGTGTTCGTCCTGGAAAGCGGCTTCAGCCTGGATACCGGCAATGCGCTGCAGAGCGGCCGCCTGTTCGGCCGCCAGGCCTTCGTGGGCGTGCAAAGCAGTTTTGGCCAGTTCACGCTTGGCCGCCAGTACACCTCGATCTTCGAGGCGCTCGCCAACTACTCGCCGACCGCTTATGCCACGCAGTACGAGCCGGTCGTTCTGCAGTCGGGCGCCAATTTCCGCGAGGACAACACCGTCAAGTACACCGGCCAGTTCGGTCCGGTGAAGGCGCTGGCCCACTGGTCGTTCGGCACGGGCGTGGCCCTGCCCGCGACAGTCGGCGTGGCGACGCCCATCGGCGGCAACGGCGAAGTGCCGGGCCAGTTCCGGCGCGACACCGCCTACGGTGCCGCCGCGGCGTACGAGGCCGGCCCGTTTGGCGTCACCCTCGGCTACGACCAGTGGAATCCGACCATCGGCACCGGCAGCGGCACGCTGAAGAAGGCCGTGGTCGGCGCAAGCTACACCTACGGCACGGCCAGGTTCATGGGCGGGTATCGCTGGGGCCAGAACAAGAATGCGGCAGGCTCCGTGATCCAGCGCGACGACTATTACTGGATCGGGGCGAACTACCAGGTCACGCCTGCCGTGGGGCTCACGCTCGAGTACAACTACGACGACGTCAAGAGCCTGTTCGGCAGTACGCAGACAGCCAACCCCTGGCAGATCGCCTTCGTCGCGAACTATTCGCTGTCCAAGCGTACCGACGTCTACGTGACCACCGCGTTCGCCAAGAACGCCGGCCTGATGCTCGAATCGCTGGCTACCACCTACGCCAACAGCCTTTCACTGGGCAACAGCTATGCGCTGGCCAACGGGCAGAGCACGATGATCGGCGCGGCCGTAGGCCTGCGCCACAAGTTCTGACCGGACCGCATCCGGCGGGAAATGACTGGAAATGGCGGGCGATGGCGGAAAATGGCGGGCCGGCATCCGGCCCGCCATCGCCACGCCAGCCCGCACGAATGGTGCTCGTTACGGCCGCCAGGGGATCACCCTGTGCGGCCGTTTTTTTCGGGCATCGCGCGGGATTGCGGGATCGCGGGCTTTGTCATGGCATTGCAGGATCGGGAGGGGCGGCACGGCACGCGCGGCCCGAAGGCGCTTCTTTCGTGCGGCGGACAAGGGGCAGCGCAGGCAGCGGCCCCTTCAAAGGGGCGCCCGGGAAGCCGGGCACCCGCGGCGTCAGGCTTGAGGCTGACGCAGGAAGCGCAGCACCACCTGTGCCGCTTCACCGACGCGTGTCAGGAGGAAGAGGTGGCCGTCCTCGAATACATGGAGTCCGGCCTGGCGAATGCGCGAAGCAAGGATCCTGGCATTGACCAGGGGCACGATCGGGTCGTCGGAGCCGTGCATGACCAGCGTGGGCTGTTCCAGGGCACCGAGCCACAACAGGCTGCTCCATCCCCAGGCCGCCAGCAACTGGTAGACATAGCCGCGGCCGCGCGGCGGTTGCATATGGCGGCCGTGCTCTTCCAGCAAGCCGGGGTCGTCGCGGAAGGCGCCGCCATAGATATCGGCGCCCACGCGGCGCAGGTAGTCCGGATCAGAGTAGCGGCGTACCCCGATCATCTTCGAGAGGACCGACACGCTTCCCGGCACCATGATCACGCCCGGCGAGGTCGCCGCCAGCACAAGGCGCCGGCAACGCTGCGGATAGAGATGCGCGAACTCCTGCGCAAGCGCCCCGCCCCAGGAGACACCGAGCGTATCGACCTGTCCTTCGTAGCCGAGATGGCTGAGGAGCTTGTCGGCGATCACGCACAGGCTGGAAAGGCGATAGGGAAGCAAGGGCGCGGGGGAACCGCCCGCGCCGGGCACGTCGAAGATGATCACTTCGGTACCGTCGAGCGCGTCCACGAACGGCTCGACGAGTTCGAGGTTGGCGCCGATGCCGTTGAAAATAAGCAGCGGCGGCCCGGCATCGCTGCCGGGCCGCACGCCGACCCGAAGCACCTGTCCATCCAGGTCTACGGTCCGGATTTGCATCTTGTGGCCAGATTCAACGCTGGCACCGTCTATTGTCATCAAGTCATCCTGGAGGCACTTCCCTGAAACGGGCGGGATGGCACGGCCTTGCGAGGCCGTGCCCGGCGAGGCTTACTGCCTGGGGCGCAGGATGCCCTTCACTTCTTCCACGTTCTCCGCGAGGCGCTTGCCGACCACGGCGAAGCTGTCGGCCTGTGTCTTGTACACGGTGTCGGTCAGGCCGCGCAGGCCGCTCACCGCCTTGTTCACGGTGCGCGGCAGCAGCTCGGTCACGCGGACCGCGGAGGCCTCGGCGCCATCGGCCTGCTTCGTCGTGCCGAGCGACTGCAGATCGGCCGCGGTCCCGCACAGGTACTCCGCCTGCAGGCGGACCAGCGACTGCAGGCCCGACAGCACCGTGAGATTGACGCTGGCCAGCGCCTCGATGTCCTTGCGACGGGACTCCAGGATCGCCACCGGGTTGAGGCGGTTCTGCTTGACGAATTCGAGCAGCTTCTTGTGCGGGGCGAACGTGTTCGCGGTGTTGGTCGATTCCATTGTCATGGTCTCCATTCAGGTTGCGTTAAAAAACTCATGGACTGCGGCGTGCCGCGCGTCAGGCTTCCATCACATAGCGTCCGGGCGCTGCGCCGCACGGCGCATGGCGTGCGTTACCCGGCGCCGCGGGTGCCTTGCACTTCGGCCCGGACCGCTGCTTCAGCCACTGGCTCCAGTGGCTCCACCACGAATCGGGCGTGGATTCGGCGCCGGCCAGCCAGGCCTCGGGATCGGTCGTACTGTCGCTGTTCGCGAAGAACTTCGCCTTCGGGTTGCCGGGCGGGTTGATCAGGCTTTGAATGTGGCCGCTCGAACTGAGAACGAATTCGGTCTGTCCGCCGAAGGCGCGCGCCGACCGGAACACGCCCTGCCACGGGGTGATATGGTCGGTTACACCGGCCACCACGAATTTGTCGCACTCGACCTCGGACAGGTCGATGGGGGCGCCCAGCACATTCAGCGCCCCTGGCGTCGCGAGCAGGTTGTCAGAGAGGATGTCGAGCAACTGGCAGTGAAACCCCGCCGGCAGTCGCGTGGTGTCGTTGTTCCAGTACAGGACGTCGAACGCCGGCGGAGCCTTGCCCAGCAGGTAGTTGTTCACCCAGTAGTTCCACACCAGATCGTTGGGCCGCATCCATGCGAACACCCGCCCCAGTTCCTCGCCGTCGAGCACGCCGCTGGCCCGGCTGCTTTGCCGTGCCATCGTGACAGCTTCCGGCGTGGCGAACAGGCCGAGCTGTGACTGCTCGTCCAGGCCGAAGACGGACACCATCAGCGTGGCGGCATTCACCAGTTTCTCGCCACGGCTGGCGCAATAGCCCATCAGCGCCGCCATCGTCATCGCGCCGGCGCAGGCGCCATGCAGGTTCACATCGTCGCTACCGGTGATATCGCGGATCGCATGGATGGCTTCGATCAGCGCCGTCACGTAGGTGTCGAGGTCCCATTCACGCTGCGCCACGGTCGGGTTGCGCCAGCTCACCATGAAGACCTGGAATTCCTGCTTGAGCAGGTACTCGACGATGCTCTTGCCCGGAGCGAGGTCGAACACATAGAACTTGTTGACCTGCGGCGGCACGATGAGCTGCGGGCGCGCGTGCACCTTGGCCGTGACTGGTGTGTACTGGATCAGTTCGAGCACTTCATTGCGAAAGACCACCGTGCCCGGCGTCGTCGCCAGGTCCCGGCCAACACGAAACGCGCTCTTGTCGACCTGGGACGGCATGCCCTGGTTGGTCAGGGTGTCGGTCAGCAGGTTGGTCATGCCGGACAGCAGGCTGAGACCGCCCGACTCGAACGTCTCCCTCAGCGCAGCCGGGTTGCCCAGCACCGTATTGGTCGGCGCCAGCGCGTCGAACACGAGCGACGTGAAGAACTGCGCCCTCTCCTTGCTGCGCGCGTCCATGACGGAGCGGCTGACAAAGCCGGTCATGGCATCGCGCCAGGCAAGATAGCCCTGCAACGGCATACGGTACAGCGGGTTGTCGTGCCATTCCGAATCCGCGAATCGACGGTCGCGCGCTGGCGGGGGAGAAGCCGTGCCGTCCAGCACGCTCAGCAGGTCATGCGCCAGCTGCGTCTGCTGTTCCAGCAGCAGCGCGGGCTCCTGGACGCATTGCGCGCCGATCTGCTGGGCGGTGGAGACCAGGTCCTCCGGGCGCAAGCCCACGAAAGGATTGGGGCTGGCCACAGCCAGGCCGCCGTTGTCGGGCAGGACCTGCGGGGTGACCTTCGCCGGCTTCCTGGCTTTGCTTGTGCGCGCTTTCGTCGTTGTCATCGCATCTCTCCTCAGGCAACCAGCAGTGCCAGCGATTCGGCGACCAGGGCCGGCTTGGCCTGGCCTTCGATCTCCATCGTGTTTTCCGTGCGCAGCATGACGCGGCCCTCGCCTTTGTCCTCCGCCGCCAGCAGCCTCACGCGATTGCGCACGCGGGCACCCGCCTTCACCGGCGCCAGGAAGCGCGTCTTCTCCAGCCCGCAGTTCACCGCGGCCTTGGCATCGCCGGGGACGATACCCATGCGGGTGATCTGGCCGCCCAGCAGGGAGAGCGTGAGGAAGCCGTGCGCGACGGTGCCGCCAAAGGGGCTCTCCCGGCCCGCCCGGTCCACGTCCACGTGAATCCACTGGCGGTCTTCCGTGCAGTCCGCAAATGCATCAATGCGCGCCTGATCCACTTCGACCCACTCCGATACGCCCAACTCCTGGCCGACGAACGCGCCAAGCGTCGCCATGCTGTAACCATCGATTGCCATGTTGTCTCTCTCCACCTTCTCTAAATCTGCCCTGACTTCGTCAGAACGTTGCATCGTTTCGGGGCCACGAATCCATGCCCGCGGGGCGCGCCAGGCGCCAGGACATGGCCGGCAAGGAATTCTGCGGTTGCGACCCTGGCGCCGTAGAACGCCTCGTCTTCGCCGTGCATCTCAACTGCAGCGATGTGCGCCCGCGGCTGGTTGGTTTGCTGCACTGCGACATCGATGGGGTGATCGTAATATCGGGCAGCGCGAAGGCGATTACCGGAACCGGCCCTTTCACTGACAAATCCCGCCGTTTTCAGCCGCAATGCGCGGCGCCCGGGCGCCAGATGCCGCTAGCGCCTCCCGAGGTGGCAGGATTTGTCAGTCGACGGCCAGCCTTGCCAATCGGCGCCAATGGCCGACAGTGGCCGACAGTGGCCGAGAAAGTGGCCGAGAAAGTGGCCGAGAAAGTGACCGAGAAAGTGACCGAAAGTGGCCGGCAATGGGCGGGTCAGAGGGTGCGGCGGTAGGCGTTTGGCGTGCTGCCAGTCCAGTGCCGGAAGGCGCGATGGAAGGCGGTGGGATTGTCGAAGCCTACGTCGTAGGCAATTTCGGCGATGGTGTCTTCGGAGCGCGTCAGGCGCTGGATCGCAATATCGCGCCGCACCTCATCCTTGATGGCCTGGAACGTCGTGCCCTCGGCCGACAGGCGCCGGCACAAGGTGCGCACCGAGTGGTGGAGCGCCTGCGCGACAGCGTCGACGGTGGGCGACGCGGGCAGGCATTCGGCCAGGTGCTGACGCACGCGGTGACAGGTCAGCTGCTCAGCGAAGGCGACGAAAATCCAGTCTTCGGGCGCGCGCGCGAGAAATGTCTCGAGGTCCGGCTTGCGTTGCCTGACCGGCAGGTCAAGGTAAGCCGCATCGAAGCTGATCTGCGTGTGCGCGCAGTCAAAGCGCACCGGGCCCGGAAACAGGTAGAGGTGATCGCTGCTCTGCGGCGGAATCGGAAAAGCGAACTCCGCACCGTTGAGCGGGATCCGCTGGCGGATGAGCCACGAGGCCATTCCATGCACCAGTTTCAGCATCAGTTCGCAGCCAATCACGCTGACGCCGGGGCCAGCCGGGTTCGCCACCAGCTCGACATATCCAGCCGCGCCTTCGCGCCGCGACGCCAGGCGGAATTCGTCCAGGACCAGATGGAGGAACTGGCCAAAGCGATGCAGCGCCACCTCCAGCCTTGGCGCGTCGAGCAGGCTGAGACCGAGAAACTTCAGCACGCCGTTGCGCAGTGGGCGGCTGAAAATGCCCGGCATTTCATCGTCGAGTTCCATCGCCAGCCTGCGATAGAGCGTGGCGAACTGTTCCTGGGTCACCCGTGCGCCGGGTTCGCGCAGCAGCTCGTGCGCGATCCCGGACTGCTCGGCAAGCCGCCCGATAGCGGCCGGATCCGCGCCCGACAGGAAGGCGTTGACGACGGAAATGGGGACGGTAGCGGACAGGCCTGTCAAATGGGGGGCGCAGGCAGTGAATGCCGGTCGGGGATGGTGACGGTACATTCTGGCACAGGTGCGCTGCAATGAGAGCGTGGCCCGGTGCCAGGCCTTCGCCTGCCCGCTGCACCACGCCCGCCATTGCGCGACACCGCGCGAGCCACGAGACCAATCCAGGGCGAAATGGGCGTGCCTGGCCGCCTCAGACCGGCTTCTGGTCGCCCGGCTCGCCGGTATGCGGCTGGTCCTCGACCCATTGCCAGAACAGCTGGTAGCCCACCGCGAGCACCACCGGGCCAATAAACAGGCCGATGATGCCGCCGGTAACCATGCCGCCCAGCGCGCCGATCAGCACCACCGCCATCGGCGCGTCGACGCCGCGGCCCAGCAGCAGGGGCTTGAGCACGTTGTCGACCAGGCCCGCGATGAAGACATAGACGGAGAAGGTAATGGCGGCCACGGTGGGACCCTCGGTGGAAAAAACGTAGAGGATCACGGGGATGGTAATCAGCGTGACCGGCAACTGCATGGTCGCGAGCAGCAGCACCGCCAGGGCCAGCAGGCCGGCGGCGGGAATACCCTTGATCACGAAGGCCACGCCAATCAGCAGCATCTGAACGAAGGCAATGCCTACCACGCCCTGGGCTACCGCGCGAATGGTGGCGGTGCACAGCACGGCGATGCGCGAGCCCCGGTCCGGGCCGAAGATGCGCGAGGCAATCTGCACGGCGCTGCGGCTACCCTGCTCGCCATGCGCCATGAAAATGCCCGCGATGATCAGGGCGAAGACAAAGATCAGGAAACCCTCGCCGAGGCCTGCAAGCATGCCCAGCAGCGCGAGGCTGACGTCCTTGAGCTGAGGCGCGACCTTCTGCAACAGACCGGTCAGGTCGGTGGCGGCGTGCTGCCAGAGGGCATAGAGTCGCTCCCCCACCACCGGCCAGCCCGCGACCGACTCGGCCGGCGGCGGAATATGGAATTTCCCGCTCTTGACGATGTCCATGGCATGGCTCACCGAATCGGCCATGGTCGTGCCCAGCATGTAGGTGGGAACCATGATGATGCCGATGGCAACCAGGACGATCAGCGTGGCGGTGCGGCCGTCTTTGTTGCCGAGCTTGCGCCTGAGGCTTATCTGCAGCGGATAAAGGGTGACCGCCAGGATCAGTGACCAGACGATGAGATTCAGGAACGGGCGGAATATCTGGAAGCAGAAGATCGCCAGAACGGCGATCATCCCGGCACGGATCAGTACATCGAGCAAGCCACGGGACAGGGCCTTCTCGGAAATGGGCGTGGGCAACATCCGCTGTCTCCTTGCAGGTCGCTGCAAAGGTATCGCATGGGTAAGCCGTGCCACGGCTTCTTGTCCGCGCCGCCGGGGCATGTCCAGGCAGCCCGATACGTCCAGGTTCGTGCACCGGGGAGCCACGACGGATCGAGGCATGACGCCCGGACTACGGTGATGTCCATCCACGCAACGCACGCCACGCTCAATCCTGATGCCAGTGCGTTCGCCAGACGATGTTAAAGATAGGTCCTATATTCGGTGAATTCCAGTCTAGGCCAGCAGGAAAGCAGGGACAACCTCGAAGGGTACGCCCCAAAGACATAGCCACGGCCCCATGGCGCCGCTTACCGGCGCCCCCTTGTGGTAGCCGCGGTCCGGGTCCGTGCCGCTCGCCAAGGCTTGCTCCCGGTTCGATGCCACGTCGGCGGGGCGATCACGTGAGAATTCGCGATTAAAGAAATGAACGCGCTCTGGCGCGGTCAACGGCGTTCGTGCCGTAGTCACCAGTGGTGCGATGCGCCGGCGCGACATCGTGGAATGGCTGTTCGAACGCGGCGCGGTTGTGCTTCACGCTATCGCAAACACCTCGCCGGTCGCGAGATTCTCCGGCTGGCACGATTTCACTGAAGTGGCCCGGAAGTAGCGGGCAAGACTGGCACGGCGAAGGGGAGCAGGCCAGCGGATATCGCGTTTTCCCTGACTGTCCCGAGATGTAAATTGAGTGTCCCATATTGTCAAATTGTTCCCGGCCGTTGTCCGATACTTCCGTTACCGAAGGCCATTTCATATGAATCAGTTCCGCCGCTGCGCAGCAGCGCCGGCAGACACCAGATACCAGGAGCACACTCATGCAATTCCTCGACGATTCCCTGCACCCCRAAAACATGGACAAAGTAGTCATCACCGTGGCCCCGTACGGTCCCGAGTGGATGCCGGCGGATTTCCCGGATGACATTCCGGTGACGATGGAAGAACAGGTCCAGAAGGCCGTCGATTGCTACAACGCCGGCGCCACCGTGCTGCACCTGCACGTGCGCGAACTGGACGGCAAGGGCTCCAAGCGCCTGTCCAAGTTCAACGAACTGATCGCCGGCGTGCGCGCCGCGGTGCCCGACATGATCATCCAGGTGGGCGGCTCGATCTCCTTCGCGCCGGAAGACGACGGCCAGGCCGCCAAGTGGCTGTCGGACGACACCCGCCACATGCTGGCTGACCTGGACCCGAAGCCGGACCAGGTGACCGTGGCGATCAACACCACGCAGATGAACATCATGGAGTTGCTGTACCCCGCATACCTGAAGGGTACGTCGCTCGAGCACCCGGCCTACCAGCAGGCCTACCGCGAAATGACGGTGCCGGCCGGCCCGGGCTGGGTGGAAGAGCACCTGCGCCGCCTGAGCGCCTCCGGGATCCAGCCGCACTTCCAGCTCACCGGCATCCACGCCATGGAAACGCTGGAGCGCATGGTGCGCGCCGGCCTCTACAAGGGCCCGCTGAACCTGACCTGGATCGGCATCGGCGGCGGCTTTGACGGCCCCAACCCGTTCAACTTCTTCAACTTCGTCCACCGCGCGCCGGACGGTTGCACCCTGACCGCGGAATCGCTGCTGAAGAACGTGCTGCCGTTCAACATGATGGCCATGAGCATGGGCCTGCATCCGCGTTGCGGCATCGAAGACACCATCATCGACCAGCACGGCAACCGCATGACCTCGGTGCAGCAGATCGAGCAATGCGTGCGCGTGGCCAAGGAGCTGGGCCGCGAGATCGCCTCGGGCAAGGAAGCCCGCGAGATCTATCGCATCGGCACCTGGTACGACAGCGCCGAGGAAACCCTGGCCGCCCACGGCATGGCGCCGAACCGCAAGGCCGGCCAGAAGAACCTGCCCCTGCGCGCGGCCTGACGCGCGAAGCACTGGCCGCAGGCGCAAAGCCTGCGGCCAGTCCGTTGCCCGCGCCCGGCGCGCCCCACCTAGCCTCATCGAAATCATGAACCCGTCCCCATCCGTCGCGAATCCGTGCATCAACATCTGCCGCATGGACCATGCGGGCAGGCACTGCCAGGGTTGCGGCAGGACGCCGCTGGAAATCGGCTGCTGGGAGCGGATGACCGAAGCCCAGCGCGCCGAAGTGATGGCCTTGCTGCCGGCGCGCCTGCCCTGGCGCAGCGGGCAGGCCTTGCCCACCCCCTGATCCTGAACTGCCTGCCGCGGCCTGCATCGGGCACGCCGGCCGGCGTCATCAAGCCGCCGCCATGAACAATCCGTCCACGCTCTCGGTCGAGGCCTATTTCGACCTGATCTGCCCCTGGTGCCTGATCGGAAAAAAGCACCTGGAAAACGCCATTGGCCTGCTCGGGCGTGAGCGCCCGGACGTTACCGTGCACGTGGAATGGCGCTCCTACCCGCTGATCCCCGCCACGCCTCCGGCCGGCTTGCCCTACCGTGATTTCTACGTGAACCGCCTGGGCAGCCCCGAGGCCGTGGCGTCACGGCAGGCGCAGGTCCGTGCCGCCGCGCGCGAGGCCGGCCTCACGCTGGCGCTGGACCGTATCGAGATCTTCCCGAACACCTTGCTGGCCCATCGCCTGGTACGCCTTGCCAGGCAGCAGGCAGGTGCCGAAGCGGCATCCGCCCTGATCGATAACCTGTTCACGCGCTACTTCATCCGCGCGGCGAACATCGGTGATCCCGTCGTGCTGCGACAGGCCGCGACAGAATGCGGCATCCGCATGCCGGACCAGGGCGCTGCCCCCGGGCACCATGACCTGGACTGGCTGCCGTCACTGCACGCCCCGGCGGATCCGCCCTTGCGCAGCGGGCTCGGCGTTCCGCACTTTGTCTTCAACGGCACCCACAGCGTGTCTGGCTCGCGGCTTCCCGACGCGTTGCTGGAAGCCATGCTGCGGGCGCTGGCGCGCGCGAAGCAACGCGCCACCCTGGCTGCCACCTGAACCCCTTCGCGAAGGCGGAATTTCATCCGCCGGCGCCTCGCTTTCCCGCATGATCCCGTGTACCGCCCCCGACAAGGGAAGACTGGCACGGCTTTCCATATTCCATATCCCATATCCATAACGGAGACAGACATGCCCAACCGCCCCGCCCTCTTTCGCGTGCGCCACGCCGCCGTAGCCGCCGTGCTGGCCCTGTCCGTGCCGGCGGCGATGGCGTGGACCAACAAGCCTGTGCGCATGCTGGTGCCGGCCCCGGCCGGCGGCACCATGGACGTGATCGCCCGCCTGCTGGCCGACCAGCTCTCGGCGGACCTGGGCCAGCCCGTGGTGGTCGACAACAAGCCAGGCGCCGGCGGCGGCATCGCCATCAACGCCTTGCTGGCGGCGCCACCCGACGGCCAGACCATCATGGTGACGGCCACCAACGTGCTGACCGAAGTGCCGCATGTGCTCAAGACGCCGTACAACACCATGAAGGACATCCAGCCGCTGGCCGCGGTCGCAAGATCGCGCCTGCTGCTGGTTGGCGCGCCATCCCTGCCTGCCAGGGACTTCAAGAGCCTGGTCGGCTACGTGCATGCCAACCCCGGCAAGCTGAGCTTTGCCTCCTACAGCGCCGGCACGGCGTCTCACTATGCCGGCGTGATCATGAACCAGAAGGCCGGGCTGGACCTGCAGCATGTGCCTTTTGCGGGCTCCGGGCCGGCGCTGGTCCAGGTGATGGGCGGCCAGATCCCGCTCATGTACGACGGCATGGTGACGTCGTTGCCGATGATCAAGGCCGGCAAACTGCAGGCCTATGCGGTTGCCTCCAAGAGCCGCTCGCCACTGCTGCCGCAAGTGCCCACCTTCGCCGAACTGGGTTATCCGGATGTGGAGTTCAGCAACTGGGTGGGCGTGATTGCCTCGGCCCGCGTTCCGGCCGAGATGGCGCAAAAGATCCAGGCAGCCACCTACAAGGCGGCCGCCACGCCAAAGCTGCAGGAACGGATGCAGGCCCTGAGCTATGAGCCGATGGCTGCGCAGACGCTGCCGCAGCTCAGCCAGTCGCTGCATGAAGAGTTCGAGCGCAATGCGGGGATTGTGAAGGCCTTCAATATCCAGCCCTGACTGCGGCAGCCCTCCGGCTCGCTTGTACGACGCGCCTCCTTCGGGAGGCGCTTTGCTTTGCGCCTGTCGTGGTGGCAAGGATGGTCCTTCGCCGGGTAGCGGGAACGATGGAGGTGGTTGCTGCGCATTTCGCGCGGCTCGCCCTTCCGGCAAGAAAAAGCGCCAGCCCCCGCCTGAGGACTGGCGCATAGTTTTCCTTACTTCACTTACTTCCCTTACTTCCCTTACTTCCCTTACTTCCCTTACTTCCCTTCAGACCGCTTTTTCACGCAGCTGCTTTTTATTGATCTTGCCTACGCTGGTCTTCGGGATCGCCTCGACAAAGACGATGCGTTCCGCCTCGGGCACCGCGTACTTGCTGATGCGGCGGGACGCCACGTGCCCCATCAGCTGATCGCGGATCTGCGCGGGGCCCACTTCCGCCCCTGCCTCGCGCACCACGAAGGCCATCGGGCGTTCGCCCCACTTGGCATCCGGCACACCAATCACCGCGCACTCCAGCACGCCGGGTATCTCCGTGATCAGGTGCTCCACCTCGATGGAGGAAACCCATTCTCCGCCCGTCTTGATCACGTCCTTGATGCGGTCCACGATCTGCACGAAGCCGTCCGCGCCCATCACCGCGACATCCTGGGTATGCAGGTAGCCGCCCGCCCACAGTTCCTCCGAGGCTGCCGGCTTCCCGAAATAGCCCTTGGTCAGGAACGGTGCGCGCAGCACGATCTCGCCGCGGCTCTTGCCGTCGCGCGGCAGGTCCTGCATGTCTTCGCTGACGATACGGTAGTCCACCAGCGTCACCGGGCGGCCTGTCGAGCAGCGCATGCGGACTTCTTCCGCACGGTCGCTCGGCTTGCACCCTGGCGGCAACTGGGCCAGCGAGACGATCGGGCCGGTCTCCGACATGCCATAGCCGGCGAAGATGTCGATGCCTCGCGCCAGTGCCGCTTCGCACAGGACCGGCGGCAGCGCCGAGCCACCGATGATGATCTTCCAGCCCGAAAGATCCTGGGCGCCGTCCTGCGAGGACTGCAGCAGCATCTGCAAGATGGTCGGCACGCAGTGCGAGAAGGTGACCTTCTCCGTCTCACGCAGCTTCAGCAGCATGTCGGGCGCGTAGCGGCCCGGCAACACGGTGCGCAGGCCCAGCATGACGGCGATGTACGGGATGCCCCATGCCAGCACGTGGAACATCGGCGTGATCGGCATGTAGACATCCTCGCGGTGCATGCGCTGGCCCTCGCGGGGCGAGCACAGGCTCGCAGAGGTTGCCAGCGTGTGCAGCACGATGTCGCGGTGGCTGTAGCAGACGCCCTTGGGGTCGCCGGTGGTGCCGGTGGTGTAGAAGGTGGCGGCCTTGGTGTTCTCGTCGAAATCCGGGAAGGCGAAATCGGGCGAGGCCGCATCCACCAGGGCCTCGTACTCGCCCGCCAGCGGCAGCGTCAGCGCCGGTGCGGCCTCGCCGTCCGCCATCAGGACCAGGCGCGGGTTGCCTGTGAGCTGCCCGCGGATCTCTTCGAGCACCGGCGCGAAGTCGGGGTGAAACAGGATGACGTCCGCGCCGGCGTCGTTCAGCGTGTACAGGATCTGCTGGGGCGAAAGCCGCACGTTTACCGTAAACAGCGTCGCGCCCATCATCGGCACGCCGAAGTAGCATTCCAGGTAGCGATGGCTGTCCCAGTCCATCACCGCGACCGTGGTGCCGTGCCCGGCGCCGAGCGAGGTCAGCGCCGAGGCCAGCTGGCCGATGCGGCGGCGGAAATCGCGGAAGGTGTAGCGCATCTGGCCGCGGTAGCTGATTTCCTGGTCGCCATGGAGACTCAGGGAATTGATCAGCAGCTGCTTGACCAGCAGCGGGTAGGCGTACGCGGACTGCGTGGGAATAACCAGGTTGTCTTGCATGATTGTGTTGCCTCCACGCGCGCTCAGAACGGCTTGCTGCCGATGATACCCGCGCGCTCCATCTTGCGGTGGCACGGCGCATAGTCCATCACCGCATAGTGCTGGGTAGCACTGTTGTCCCAGATGGCCACGCTGTCGGGTTGCCAGCGCCAGCGCACCTGGTACTCAGGGACATATGCCTGGCTGACGAGGTAGCGCAGCAGATCGGCCGCGCCGGGATTGGCGTCCTGGCCAAAACGTACGCGGGCGGCCGTGTGGTAGTTGGTGAAATGCGTGGTGAAGGCATTCACGTAGAGGATCTTTTCGCCGGTCTCCGGGTGCGTGCGCACCACCGGGTGCTCCGCATCGGGAAACTGGGCCTTGAGCGACAGCCGCTTTTCGATCGGCATGGCCGCGCCGAAGGAGGCCTCGATGCTGTGGCGCGCACGAAGGTCGGCAATCTGCTCCTTGATGTGCGCCGGGAGCCTTTCATAGGCAAGCGCCATGTTTGCCCACATGGTGTCGCCGCCCACCGGCGGGCACTCCACGCAGCGCAGCACGGCGCCGAACTGCGGCGCTTCGCGCCAGGTGGTATCCGAATGCCAGGCGTTCTCGTAACGGTCGTTGGGCTGGTCCGGGGTCTTGTAGATGCGCACCAGGCCCGGGTGCTCGGGATCGCTGCCGGCAACGGGGTGATCCTCGAGCTCGCCAAAGCGGCGCGCAAAGGCGACATGCTCATCACGGCTGAAATGCTGGTTGCGCAGGAACAGCACGCGATGCTTGAGCAGCAGTGAGCGGATTTCGGCGAACAGGCCAGCGTCGCCAACGGCGTCGGCAAGATTGACACCGGCCAGTTCCGCGCCCAGTGCGCAGGTGAGTTGATGGACTTGCATGTGCATCCCTCCTCAGATGACGAAGATCGACGAGCCCGTCGTCTTGCGCGATTCCAGGTCACGATGGGCCTGCACCGCATCCTCCAGGGCGTAGCGCTGGTTGATTTCGATCTTGATACGGCCGGCGCCGACGTGATCGAACAGTTCCGAGGCCAGTGCCGTCTTCTCCGCCGGATCGAAAATGTAGTCGGCCAGTGCCGGCCGGGTCAGGAACACGGACCCCTTCATGGCCAGCAGCACGGGGTCGAACGGCGGGATCGGGCCCGAGGCCGTGCCGACGCACACCATGGTGCCGCGGCGCTTGAGCGAATCCAGCGACGCCATGAAGGTCGTCTTGCCCACGCTGTCGAACACCACGGACACACCCACGCCGTCGGTCAGTTCGCGCACCCGCTTTGCCACGTCCTCATGGCTGTAGTTGATGATGTGGTCGCAGCCGTGGGCGCGGGCCACTTCGGCCTTGGCTTCGGTGGAGACGGTGCCGATCACGGTCAGGCCCAGCAGCTTGGCCCATTGCGAAACGATCAACCCGACGCCGCCGGCCGCGGCATGCAGCAGGATGGTGTCGCCCGCCTTGAAGGGATGGATCCGGCGCATCAGGTAGGCCGAGGTCAGGCCGCGCATGGTCATGGCCGCGGCGGTCTCGAAGCCGATGGTTTCCGGCAGGCGGATCAGCGGCGCGGCCGGCACCAGCCGCTCGGTGCTGTAGGCACCCAGCGTGTTGATGAAACCGGTGTAGGTCACGCGATCGCCGACGGCCACGTTGGTCACGCCCGGGCCAATGGCCTGCACCACGCCGGCGGCTTCCACGCCCATGCCCGCGGGCAGCGGTACCGGGTAAGTGCCATTGCGGAAATAGGTGTCGGCGTAGTTCAKGCCGGCCGCCACGTGGCGGATGCGCACCTGGCCGGGGCCGGGATCGCCGACTTCCATGTCCTCGTAGCGAAGAACTTCCGGCGCTCCGGCCTCGTACATGCGGACTACCTTTGCCATGCTTATCTCCTTGATCTGTCGCTGCGGCGCAGAGTGCGCCGCGCATGCAGAGAATGTAGGCCCTGGCTGGCCGCGGCGCTTTGCATTTGCCCCCGCGGACTTTGCATTTCATGCCACGCGCGCCTATCATCCGGCTTGCGAAGACAAGACGGGCAACCCGCCAAGGGCAAACCCGGAGCAGGCAAAAGAGCAAAGAGGAGACTGAATTGGAGACGCTGGTGCGTGCGGCTGCACTGACCAACTTCTTTGAAGTGGCAGGAGACCTTGGCATCAACCCGCAGTCGCTGCTGCGCGCGGCGAAACTGAGCCGTATGCTGCTGGCCGATCCGGACCAGCGCATTCCCGTCAATGCCTGTGCCACGCTGCTGGAGTCCGCCGCGCTGGCGGCCGATTGCCCGACCTTCGGCCTGCGCATGGCCGAATCGCGCCAGTTGTCGGACTTTGGCGTGATGAGCCTGCTGATCAGCCAGCAACCCACGCTGCGGGATGCGCTGGTTACCACCATCCGCTACCGGCACCTGGTCAACGAGTCGGTGGCAATCGTGCTGGAGAACGCTGGCAAGGCCGTCATCATCCGGCAGGAACTCGTGCTGAACGCGCCCTCGCGGCAGGCCACCGAACTTGCCATCGGCGTGGTTTTCCGCATGTGCAGGGCGCTGCTGGGCCCGCACTGGCGACCGCACAGCGTCAACTTCACGCACCCGGCACCCGCCGACCTGGGTGTCCACCGGAGGCTGTTCGGCTGCCCGCTGGAGTTCGACAGCGAGTTCAACGGCATCGTCTGCCTGGCGGCAGACCTGGACGCGCCGAATCCAACCGGGGATCCGGCCATGGCTCGCCATGCGCAGCGCTTCGTCGAGATGCTGCCTCGCGTCAATGAGCCGTCCATCGGCCGTGACGTGCGCAATGCCGTCTACCTGATGTTGCCGATGGGCCGCGCCACCTGCGAGGGCGTCGCCCAAGGCCTGGGCCTGAGCCTGCGAACCATGCAGCGCCAGCTTGATGAAGCGGGCGAGACCTTCACGGACATCCTCAATGAAGTCCGTAGCCAGCTGGCACGACGCTATGTGGGGAACCCGCAGTATTCCCTGCTGCGGGTGTCCGAACTGCTCGGCTACGGCTGCGCTAGCTCGTTCACGCGCTGGTTCTCCGCCCAGTTCGGTGAATCGCCGGTGGCCTGGCGCCGCAGGCATGCCGCCAGCACGCCGGCATCCAGGCAAAGCGAAGGCGCAGCCACAGAGGTGACGCAGAGCGATCCCCCATAGCTGTGTTCCATTGAGCACAGTCGGCGTGTTGCCTTCTTGCATCCCGGACCGGTAAGACGCCACGCTTCAGCTATATTCGAGCAAGTGGGTCAAGCGGCATCCCGCCAGCGGCGCGCCCCGGACTTGCGGGACGCTGGCGAAGACCCGCGCGGCAGAATGCGCTCCTTAAATACGTAGACGGCTTTCCCGAAGTTGCGCAGGTCACCAGGATCGTCAGGGGAGACGGGTGCCATGGTCTTCTACATCTGTGTCTTCGTTGCCGGCATTGCCGACAACGCCGATGACGTGTTCCAGCCCCTGCCGCCTGGACCCGGCGTCGATGCACGCATGGCGAAGACAAGCAGGCCTGATGCGGGCGCGTGCGCCATATGCCGGCCCTGATCCGTCCACGGCGCGCACTGTTGGCCGGCCTGCTCGCGTTGAGCGGCTGCGCGCGCGTGGGTCCGGACTTCCAGGCGCAGCGCGAGAACTGGACCAGCCAGTGGAACAGCCCGGCTGTCGGACAGGCCAGCGAGCAACGGTTGCAACCCGATTTGCGGCAGTGGTGGCAGGTCTTCGCCGACCCGACCCTGGAACGCCTGATCGCCGAAGCCGATGCGCACAATGCCGGCTTGAGGATTGCCGGGCTGCGCGTGCTGGAAGCCCGCGCCCAGTTGGGCATTGCCCTGAGCGGGCGCTATCCGCAACGCCAACAGGTCAGTGCCGACGCCCTGTACATGGATCGCCGGCAGTCCGGCGGCCGCAACGCCCAGAATAGCCGCTTCTGGCAGTACAGCGCGGGCTTCGACATCGGCTGGGAGCTGGATTTCTGGGGACGCTTCAGCCGCGCCATCGAGTCGGCCGATGCCGCTTATTTCGCCGCCATGGCCAACCATGAGGACGTGCTGGTCTTGCTGCATGCGCAGATGGCCGAGACCTACTTCGCCCTGCGCACCGCCGAAGCGCGCCTGCGCATCGCCCGCGAGAACGCCCGCCTGCAGAAGCGCAGCTATGAGATCACCGAGCGCCTGTTCAAGGGCGGCGAAAGTGATGAGCTGGATCTCCAGCAGGCCAAGACGCAGTACCTTGGCACCCTGAGCAGCATCCCCGAACTGGAAAACCAGATCGTGCTTACCCGCAATGCCCTGGCTATCCTGATCGGCCGCCCCCCCGGGCAGTTGCCTGAACTGCCGGAGCTGGCGCAGAGGGAGGGAGTGATCCCGCTGATTGACCGCGCGGTACTGCAAGACGTGCCAGCCAATCTGCTGCTGCGCCGTCCGGATATCCGCGCCGCCGAACTGCAGGTCGCGGCGCAATCGGCGCTCATCGGCGTGGCGAAGGCAGATCTCTATCCTTCGCTGTCGCTGCTCGGCAGCATCTCCTGGTCCGCCAGCTCTCTGGCGGGCACGCCGAATAACCTCGCCCTGATCGGTGGTCCCAGCCTGCGCTGGAACGTGTTCGACTATGGCCGCATCAAGAACAATGTGCGCGTGCAGGATGCGCGTCTGCAGCAACTGATTGTCGCCTACCAGGACAGCGTGCGGCAGGCGGCGCGCGAAGCCGACGATGCCGCCAGCAGCCTGGTCAGGGCACTGGAGCGCGAGGACATCCTGCGCGAGGCGTCGCTGGCCGCCGACCGCTCGCTGACGCTGGCCAGCGCGCTTTTCCGCGAGGGCTACTCGGACTTCCAGCGCGTGCTGGATGCCCAGCGCGCGCTGTTTGCCCAGCAGGACGCCTACCTGGTCAACCGCAGCAATGCCGTGAGCGACCTGATTGCCCTCTACAAGGCACTGGGCGGGGGCTGGTACAGCGGGCAACCGCTGGTCGACCCGGCCACCCGCGAACAAATGCGGCAACGGACCGACTGGGGCGATCTGCTGGATGAGGCGGACCGCCAGCACACCAGCGCGAAGCTCCCCTCGCAGAGGCCCGACTCCGATGAGTGATACCCAGCGACCCCTGGCATCCACCCCGCCCGAAGTGCCGGCCAGTGCGCCAGCCGATGCGCCAGCCAATGCGCCAGCCGATGCGTCGGCCGCGTCGTCGTCCAATACGCCGGCCAGCACACAACCACAGGCCGACCCCGGCAGGAAGGCGCTCAGGCTTGTCATCGGCCTGATTGTGCTGAGCCTGGCCTGGTATCTGCTGGCCGACCGGTTTACCCCTTACACCCAGCAGGCCCGGGTGCAAGCCTTCGTGGTACCGGTCGCCGCGGAAGTGTCCGGGCGGGTGACGCGCGTGCATGTGCGCAACAACCAGGATGTCGCGGCCGGCGCGCTACTGTTTGAAGTCGATCCGGTGCACTACCGGATCGCGGTAGACCGCGCCCGTGCCGACCTCGAATCCACGCGCCGCCAGATCGGCGCCAACACTGCCGGCATCGATTCGGCGCGGGCATCCCTGCGCGCCGCCATCGCCAACGAAACCAAGGCACGCCAGGACAGCGAGCGCCTCGAACGCCTCTACAGCGAGGACCAGGGTACCGTCTCGCTGCGCCGCCTGGAGGTGGCCCGCGCCACCCACGAACAGGCCGCGGGCCAGGTCGCCGCGGCCCGCGCCGAAGTGGAGCGCGCGAAAGAACTGCAGGGCGGCAGCGAGGAAGAGAACGCCAAGCTGCGCAGCGCCGCCACGGCCCTGGAAAAAGCCGAACTGGACCTGGCCAATACCCAGGTACGTGCGCGCACCGCCGGCCTGATCACGGATCTGCGCACCGAAGCCGGGCTGTATGCCGCGGCCGGCGCGCCAGTCATGACACTGATCGCCATCCACGATGTGTGGGTGAGCGCGGACCTGACCGAAAACAACCTGGGCCACGTCGACGTCGGCACACCGGTTGGCATCGTGCTCGATGCCTTTCCAGGCAGGGTCTTCGAAGGCCGCGTGCGCAGCATCGGCTACGGCATCAGCACGGGCCAGAGCACCCCGCCCGGCAGCCTGCCGACAGTACAGAACAGCCGCGACTGGCTGCGCCCGGCCCAGCGCTTCCCGGTGGTTGTCGAGTTCGCGCCCGGCCAACTGGCCGCGCTTCGGGGCATCCGCGTGGGCGGGCAGGCCGAAGTCATGGCCTTTCCCGGCGAGGGCAATCCGCTCCATCCGCCCGGCCGCCTGTTCCTGCGCTTGATGAGCTGGCTTTCCTATGTCTACTGATTGCGTTCATGCCAACGTAGCCGCGCCGCCGTCCCGGGGTCCGCTGCGCCTGGCCAGCGGCACGGCGTTATGCCTGGCAATCAGCTTCGGCCTGGACTTTTCCATCCCCATGGTCGCGCCGGTGCTCGCCGTGTTCCTGCTCGCCACGCTCGACCGCCCGCTCCCGCTCAAGGCAGGGTTGGGGCTGGCCCTGATGGTGACGCTCACCACCGGCAGCGGCCTGCTGCTCATCCCCGTGCTGCGCTATTACCCGTTCAGCGGCGTGTTGCTGGTCGCGCTATGCCTCTACCTGGCCTTTCGCTTCGGCCTGCGCGGCGGAAACAACCTGGTCGCCACCTTCCTGGTGGCTGGCCTCACCATGATCTCCGCCGCCGGATTTGCTGATTTCGGGCTGGCCCTGACGGTCATCGGCGCCCTGGCCAAGGGGCTTCTGCTCGGCGTGCTGGTGCTGGCGCTCAGTCACTGGCTGTTTCCCGAACCCGCCCGCAGGCGTCCCGGGCCCGCCGCCCCGGCCGTGCCGGCCGGCGACGCCGACCGGCTGGCCCTGCGCGCCGCGCTGGTGGTGTTGCCGGCCTTCCTGCTGGCACTGACCGCGCCGGACAGCTACATGCCGATCATCATGAAATCCGTCACCCTCGGCAGGCAAAGCTGCACCACCAAGGCTCACGGTGCCGCCCGCGAGCTGCTGGGATCCACCTTGCTCGGCGGGCTGCTGGCGGTCCTGTTCTGGTGCGCACTCAAACTGTTCGTGCACCTGTGGATGTTTTACCTGTGGATGCTGCTGTTCGGCCTGCTGCTGGGGCGCAAGCTCTATGCGACCAGCCCGACACGCCAGCCGCCCGGCTTCTGGGTGAACACCTTCGTGACCCTGATCATCCTGCTCGGCCAGTCGGTCCAGGACAGCCGTGCCGGCAAGGACGTCTACACGGCCTTTGCGATACGGATGGGGCTTTTCATTGCCGTCACCCTGTATGCCTGCCTGGTGCTCCAGCTCCTCGACCATCGCCGCCGCGATCGACCGCGCGGCGCCTGACCAACATATCGACCATGCTCCTCCAATTCCTGGCTGCAGCCCCCGTCATGTTGCTATGCCTGCCGCTGCAGGCCGTCGTCGTTGCCATCTGCCTGCGCCGTTATGCGCGCTTCAGGCGGACCCGGCAAGGACATGAATCCCTATGGGCGGATATCGTGCTGCTGTCTGGCGTGATGCTGCTGACCTTGCTCTGCAATATCGCGCAGATTGCCATATGGGCTACCTTGTTCCTGATGCTCGGCGAGTTCCGTGATTTCTCCACGGCGCTGTATCACTCTGGGGTCAACTTCTCCACCCTTGGCTATGGCGATATCGTGATGTCCGAACGCTGGCGCCTGCTCGGGCCACTGGAAGCGGCCAA
Organism: Cupriavidus sp. 05N38; assembly: GCF_056397345.1. Lineage (NCBI taxonomy): Bacteria > Pseudomonadati > Pseudomonadota > Betaproteobacteria > Burkholderiales > Burkholderiaceae > Cupriavidus > Cupriavidus sp. 05N38. Next base: position 5,947 of record NZ_JBFTNF010000043.1, on the reverse strand, counting down.
CGGCATCCTGATGTTCGGTGTCTCTACCTCGTTGATGACGGCTGCGGTGCTGGATGTGATCAGGTATGGCAAGACCGAGGGCGGATCGCCTTGATCGGGTGCGGTCCGGCCCTGCCTGCCCGGACTGGCGTTGGCGCCGCAGACGCGGGCGCCGCCAGTAGTCATTGCGCGACACCGCGCGCCTTCGGATTTGACATACGTCCGGGCATGACTACGCTTAGTCTGGTCTGCACCTCAGGGCCAGACCAGTCGGTTCGAGCACGCCAGCGTCATCGTCACTCAATGGAGAGCGTATGCGGATGTCCCGGAAATCCATGCTGGCCAGCCTGATGGCGCTGGGAATTGCCACCGCTGGCCTGGCCCAGCCCGCGCCGGGCCAGGGTGCCGCCAATGCCATATCCGAGGCCGTACAGAGCGGCGCCAGTCCCTATCGCCCTCCGTCGGCCGACGCACTGAGTCCGGATGACGCCAGGCGCGCCAGGTGCGAGGAGCTCAAGGAGCAATTCAACGCCACCTCGAGCCAGCGGTCTTACCAGTCATCCGGCCCGGCCACGCAAAACGCGCAGGGGCGCACCATTCCCAAGATCGAGCGCGACCAGACGCGCAAGCAATTGCAGGAGACCTACCGCGCCAACTGCACGTAGCGAGGCGGCAACGCGGGGCTGCCCTTGTGGGACTGCCTTGCCGCGTGCGAAGCACGACACCGTGTCTCGACCATGTGCGTCAAGGATGTTGCGGTGTTCCGGAGTACCATGAAAACGCGGATTCCCGAGGAGAATGCGATGGCGATGAAACACAAATTACGCGTGGCGATGGCCGTGGGATGCATGACGCTGGCGCTGGTATCGGGTACTCCCCGCGCGGAAGACATCCCGTTGGTCACCGGCAGGCATTGGACCGAGTCATCGGAACAAATGAAAAAGGCTTACCTCGTCGGTATCGCCAATCTGGCCCTGGTCGATATCGCCTATCAGGCTGGCAAGCCGCCGACCGACTCCCAGAGCATCGTCCCACGCCTTGCGAAAGGGCTGAAGGGCCAGACCCTCGACACGGTGCGCGAAGGACTCGACCGCTGGTACGCCGCGCATCCGGACCAGTTGCAGCGACCCGTCCTCGAAACGATTTGGTTCGAAATGGTTGTGCCCGGGCTTCAGCGCACCAAGTAGGAGAATCAGATGAAACGACTCGAACGAATTGGCGTGACGCTCGCCCTCGCCGGCGTTGTTGGCTGCACGAACATGACGCCGCAGCAACAAGGGACGGTGACCGGCGCGGGCGTGGGAGCCCTGGCGGGCGCAGGCATTGCGGCCATCGCGGGAGGCAGTGGCTGGACGGGGGCCGCCATAGGTGCGGTCGCCGGCGGCGTCGCGGGCAATATCAAGGGAAGCAAATAGCGCTGAGAGAGCGAGCCTCGGGGACCTCAACCCGGCTGGGGGGGGTGAAGATGGACGCACCGAAGCAGTCGTCCAGGCTTCAACGCGCCGACTGCCAGGCCCGATGCCCGCCAGCCAGCGAGGCGTGCCAGGATTTGCCTCTCCACTCAGCCATCGGTCTCCTCCCGGTCCACCCAATCCACGGGATAGGTCGCGAGATAGCTGCTGACGGCGGCGCCCAGTGTCGGGAAGAATGCCGTCTCGCCTATCCGCGCGAACAGCCCGAATCGTTTCAGCTTGTCCTTGACGGGATCCTTCATCTCGGCCACGCACAGCTCGATGCCAGCCGCGTGCAAGGTTCCGTCCAGCTCGGCAAGCATGTCCGCGGAGGTGACGTCCACGCTGGTGACCGGCTCCGCCGAAACGACCAGCCAGCGTACCGGCGTGGGCGATGCCGCCACCGCATCCAGCACGCGGTCATGGAACAGTTCGGCGTTGGCAAAGAACAAGGGCGCATCCCAGCGAAACAGGACCAGGCCGGGGATCAGGCGCGCTTCGGGGTAGCGCTTGATGTCATGGTAGCCCTTGACGCCCTCGGCGCGACCCAGCACCGCAGAGTAAGGGCGCCAGCCGTCCCAGAGGAATTCGATGACGGCAATCACGATGGCCAGGCCAATGCCTTGAATCGCACCCAGCACAGCCACGCCGACCGTACAGACGATCGATAGCCAGAACTCCCAGCGCTGGATGCGATAGATCCGTCGCAGGTCGGCGACCTCGATCAGCCCGATGGCCGATGCGATCACCACCGCGGCCAGTGCGCTGGTGGGCAGATCCTGCAGCAGGTCCGGYGCCACCAGCAGCAGCAGGGCAACGGCAAGCGCGCCGACTACGCCGGACAGCTGGGTCCTGGCACCGGCGGCCTCGGCCACGGGCGTACGGGACGAACTGCTGCTGATGGCGAAGCCCTGAAAAAATCCGGCGGCCAGATTGGCGACGCCGAGCCCCACCATCTCCTGGTTCGGGTCGACATAGGTACGAGTCCGCGCCGCATAGACACGAGAGAGCACGCTGGTGTCCGCGAACGAGACAAGGGCAACGGCGAAACCGCCGGTCAGGACGGGGACGATATCGCCGGTGGTGATCCACGGGATGGCGAATGCTGGCAGGCCTTGCGGAAGAGGACCCAGGACCGACACCCCGAAGCGCGCGGCAAGGTCCAGCATGCCGACGGCGACGGTCGCTCCCACCACGGCGACCAGGATGGCCGGCACGCGCTTGTTTCCCTTGAGCAGCAGGATCACCACCAGGGTGGATGCGCCGACCATGAACGCGACCCAGTTGGTCTTTCCATCGATCACCGCTGTGGTGATAGCCCACGAATCTCTCAGCGGTCCGTCGGACTTGATCGAAAAGCCGAAAAGCTTGGGCAACTGGCTGATCAATACCGTCAGCGCGATTCCGTTCATGTACCCATAGYGAATCGGTTTGGAAAGAAGCTCGGTGATGAAGCCAAGGCGCGCTATGCCGGCCAGGATACACACCGCACCCGACACGACCGCCATCATGCCCGCAAGGGCGACCGCGCGATGCGCATCGCCCCCGGACAGTGGCAGGATGACAGCGAGGATGACGGCGGCCAGCGAGGAATCCGGGCCCAGCACCAGAATGCGGCTGGGCCCGAACAAGGCATAGACGAACAGCGGAACAATGGTCGCATAGAGACCATGGATGCCAGGCAGGCCCGACGCCACCGCGTAGGCGATGCCCACGGGTACCATCATCGTGGTGAGCACGAGCCCCGCCACGATATCGTGCCGCAGCCACGCCGCCTGGTACGCGCGGAGCGTGCGCAGTCCCGGCAGCCACCGGCCCCAGCCGGCATGATCGGTGACCCGGCGCGGAATCCGGCCAGGTTCGGGGTGCGGGGGTGGAGAATCCGGAGGGCTCATGAGGCCGCGGCTGTTCAGCCTGTTGTACGGCACAGCAAGGGTCCGACCCGGATCTTGGCGACGGCATCGTCACCGCCAGGAACGGAGCGCTCCCTGGCGCCGGTCCTCGCTAACGCCTGAACGCAGGAACAGGCGGGCCAACCGGCCTGCCAATCATTTCTGCCCGGCCTTGGCGCGTGCGGCAGAGATCGCCGTGTCACGCTCCTTGGCCGCGGCAGATTTCTGCTCGTCGAAGACCTTTTGCGCTTCGCCGACCTTGCGCTTGTATTCCTTCCTGGCGGCGGCGATTTCCTCGCGCATCTTCACGATTTCGTCATTTTGACCTTGCGCGGCCGCGGCCGAAGCGGCGTGGACCCAAGCCGGTGAAGCACTGAACGCCATCGCAAGCATGATGGATGTTGCCATCTTTACCATGATCCTCTCCCGCTTCGTTTATCTTCATCGCGGCAGCATTGAAGCCTGCCGCCACCTCGCCACATCGGCGCCTCAAACCAAGCGCTAATATAGTGCCCGGTTCACGAGAATCAAAGGAGCATCGAGAAGCACCACGCTCACGGTGCCTGGAGCACCAGGCAGGAATCCTTCATGCAACGCCGTTCCACCTGCCGCGCCCCGGTGGCGGTTTCATGGCCGGCTGGCCTGCGCCACGACCGAGGCCTGATAGCTGTCGACTGCCTGCTCCAGATCGAAGAACATCCGTTCGCGCCCCAGTGCAGCGCCCAGGGGCGCGCGCTGCACCAGTGCGAGCACCCCCGGGTTCAGCCCGACCAGCCACAACGCCCCGCCGTCCTCGCGCCACCTCGCCTCCGCCTCCGTCAGCATCTTGAGCGCCGTGTATTCGAGATCGAACACGGCACCGAGATCCAGCGCGATGACCTGCGGCTTCGTGGCGACGATCTGCAGGCGCAGCTTCTGGCCAAGCCGCTCGGCATTGGCGAAGAAGATACGGCCTTCCGGCCGCAGCATCAGCAGGCCCGGGAAGCTTTCATCCTCCGGGTGCTCGGCGCAGGCCGGCCGGAACACGTTGGTGCCCGGCTTGCGCCCGAGCACATGGAGCGGAGGGTCGGACACCTGATGGGCAAGCGCCACGAGCGAGACGACAATGGCGACGACGATCCCTTGCAGCGTGCCCAGCAGCACGACGCCGACCATGGCGATCAGCGCCCACAGGAACTCGGTGCGGCGCACATCGAGGATCGCGCGGAACTCCGCCGGCTGGATCAGGCCGACCGAGTACACGATCACCACCGCGGCGAGGGTGGCTTGCGGCATCTTCCCGATAAACGGCGCAAGCAGCAGCATCGTGCCCAGGGTCATGGCCGCGGTCACCAGCGTCGACAACTGCGTGCGCGCCCCGGCGACCCGGTTCACCGCGGTCTGCGACGTGCCGCCACCGGCCGGCATGGCGCCCGATAACGCGCCTGCGACATTGGCCAGGCCCGTCGCCAGCAGTTCCCGGTTTGCTGTCGGCGTGCGCTCGCCTCGCTGCGCAAACGCGCGGCCTGCCGCGATCGACTCGGTAAAGCTCATCAGCGCGATGCCCGCCGCTGCGGGCCAGAGGTCGGCAACCAGAGCGAAGTCCGGCATGACAAGCGTGGGCAAGCCGGTGGGTACGTGGCCGACCACTTCGACCCCGTGGCCTTGCAAGCCGAGCAGACCAACACCCGCTATCCCGGCGGCCACGGCAATCAGCGGGGCCGGCGCGCGCGGGAACACCCGCTCGATCGCCAGGAGCATGACAACGGTGACGGCCGCCACCGCCACGGTGTACACCGACGTGTGCCCAAGCCCGGTGCCGATGGCCAGCACATTGTGGAAAAACGTGCCCTTCGTAAAATGTATGCCCAGCAGCTTCGGGATCTGGTCCACCACGATCACGATCGCGATCCCCGCCTTGAATCCGGTCAGCACCGGGTCGGAAATGAAGTTGGCGACAAAGCCGAGCCGCAGCAGCGCGGCCAGCACGAGGATGACGCCCACCAGCACGGTCAGGGTCGCGCAAGCGGTCAGCAAGGTGCCAGCGTCGCCGCCAGGGGCCACCCGCCCGAGCGCGGTCGCCGCGAGGATGGCAAGCGTTGCCGTCGAACTCACGCTGAGCGGCCGCGACGTGCCGAGCAGCGCGTACACCACCATCGGCAGGAACGCGGTATAGAGCCCCACCTCGACCGGCAATCCGGCGACGGTCGCGTAGGCCAGCGCCTTGGGAATCACCACTGCGCCCGCCGTCAGGCCGGCCACGACATCCGGCTTGATCCAGTCTTTGCGGTACTCGCGGATCCACTCCGGCACCGGCAAGGGAAAGCCGCCGGACGAGTGCTTCGATGACTCATGTTCCATGCGAACCTTGCCTTCGCGCCCTGGACATCGCTACTTACTTGATCGAATAGCCGCGCCCTTCCATGCAGGCCGCGTAGGCCCGATAGTAGGTATCCATCGCGCCTTGACTCTGGGACTGCGCAGAGGCCTGGGCCGAGCGCTGGTTCTGCCGTGCCCGCGCCCCGCCGGCCATGGTCCCGACGGCAGCACCCGCGGCCGCGCCCTTGCCGGCATCGCCCGCAATGGCCCCGATGGCCGCGCCACCCGCCGCGCCGCGCGCCGCACCCCGCACGCGCTCCCCTCCGC